>JAYWBY010000663.1:0-3220 GCA_043781115.1 Pseudomonadota bacterium | reverse complement strand
TGGCGGTGGCGGTGGCGGTGGCGGTGGCGGTGGCAACCTGACCTTCAGAGACTTCCTGAACAGCAAGTTCTACGGAGCCGACAGCCGCAACCTATGGCTCAACGAAGACAAGCAATGCAGCGGCAAACGCGCCAGCGGTGTCCGCAAGTGCACCTGGGTATACGACTCAGGTAAATTCAGCGTCCGCTGGGACGACGGCAAGAGCTACTGGTACACGGCTCAGTCGCGCGACCAGATCTGCTTCGCCGGCGAAGGCTCGTCGCCCGGCGCTTGCCAGGCGCCGATGCACCGTCAATGAGGTTCGAAATTCTAGGCATCGCTCTTGCGTTGGTCGCTTCGGGCATGGCGACGACCAGCTGCAAGACCGCGTCTTCGGGAGTCGATTCCGGGCGTTCTGATCTCGAATCGCTCGCGGCGGACGAAGGTCCTGGGACACTCAACCAAGTGATCGCCTTCGGTTCTCCGGGGTCTGGCGAGGATTTCCTGCCTGCGGTGAAAGTCGACATCGAAAACATCGCCGCGCCTTTCTCGAATCCGCGGGTCGGCTTTCAGGTGAGGACCTTTATCGATGAACTCGACTACGACACCATAATCGCACAAACCGAGAAGTACGCTCACGATGTCGCGACCGATGGGACGCTAGTTTGGGTGTTTTCGGGGCACGGTTATGATGCTGGCGAGATGATGGTCGACCGCGACGTCCTGAAGTTCAGCCACATCGCCAAGGCCATTCTGCGCGCGAGAGCCGACAGACCGCTGAAGCGTCTCGTCGTCATCGTCGATGCTTGCTACTCCGGAAACCTCATCGAAGGCGGCAAACCCGTGTCGGGATTCAAGCTAAGCGATGACGGCGTCTCCATGAGTCAGGCACTTCTCGACGAAGCAGTGAAGGAGTTCTCTCCACTCACTGGAGAAGGCGGCAGCGACGGACTGTCCCTTACTACCAAAGTCTTCGACGAAGTCGTCGTCCTGACGTCTTCCCGCATGACGGAGAAGTCGAACTCCGACAAAACCAAGGGCAGTCAGATGCTTCGCGCCCTGAACATGGCCTTAGCCGAAGTTGCCTCGCCCGCTTCACACTACTCGATCGACGGCTTTCTAGATCGCGTAGCGGTCATGACCAAGCAGCTAAATGCCGAGCTCAACGAAAACGGCAAACCGCTGGTCCCGCAAACTCCGCTTTATCAAGTGCTACCCAGCGGGGTCGGGAGTCAAGAGTTTGCTTCGAAGCGTTCAACGCCATAGCGGGTTTTGTGCTTTTTCAATTATTCTATCGCAGCCGCTGTGCCGAGCCGATTACGGACGGCCTGGTCCTCGACATTCTCGGAGCTTCACGGAGGAACAACGCCCTAGTTGAAGTTACTGGGCTCTTGCTATGCCGCGACCGGTTCTTTCTACAGTTGCTCGAAGGACAGGAGACGAGAGTCCGCACGCTGTTTCAAAAGATTGAGAAGGACGATCGTCATCGTGACGTCTTGGTCGTCCTAGAGGCGGCCGCAGATCGGCGCATATTCTCAGCTTGGGAAATGGGGTATCTCCACCCTCGGCTTACAAAGACGAACGTCGACCGACTCTGGCCCATGCTGGATCGCCACCTTACCGGCGACAAGTCCGCTCAAGCGAAAATTTTGGCGATTTTAGAGGGGTTTAATAAAGTCAGTATCTGATTACCACGACCCAACTCTAGCTCTCGTGCTCGGCCGACCACCGATCGCCGACCACCCTGCTGGCGCGGTGACGTCGCCATTTTGAGCCACATCAAATTCGACAATGCCCACAATCTCGCGTCTGCCGTATTCCACACCGGTTGGAAGGACACCTGCTCGGCGGGCCTCACCGCAGAAGACGGTTCCGTCGGCCGGCTAGATTCCATTTGCCAGGCTCTCGGCATCACGCTGCTCGACCTTTTGCAAATTGCAGGATCTGAATCCCCGGCCAAGGAGTTCTCGCTACCTCTCCCGGTTCAGGAGTACTTCCTAGAAAACCTCGACTGCTTCCGCGCCTATTGGATCCTGATCTACGACGAATGCCCACCGACTGAGGCGGCGCGTGCGCTGGGGATGCGAGAGGCGGAATTTCTGAAACATGCGCGGCAGCTCGATCGTTTCGGCCTGCTCACCATCGGTGCGGAGAACCGCATCACGCTTCCGAAACGAGACCATATCGTCTGGATCAATGAAGGACCCCTCGTCGACTGGCTTAGACGCAACTGGTCGCGGAGCCTCTTGGACACGGTTGTTAAAGGGAAGGACGGTACCGACAACTACTTGTCGTTAAGATTTCTTCGCCTGACTCAGGCGTCGTGCGACGGTGCGGAGTCGAGAGGGCTCTCCAGCGAAAGAGGAGAAAAAGATGTTAGAGCTTCGCCCGACTTGCGAAAACTGCAACAAGCCGCTCCCACCGGCTTCATTAGAAGCGCGCATCTGTACTTATGAGTGTACGTTCTGTGTCGCATGCGTGGAGAACGTAATCGAAAACGTCTGTCCGAATTGTGGCGGGGGATTTTGTCCCCGACCAATTCGCCCAAAAACTGATTGGAAGGGAAATAATTTTCTCGGTAAAGATCCAGCCAGCACTGAGATCAAGCATCGGCCCGTCAACTCTGAAACTCACGCAACATTTTCCGAAAAGATCAGAAATATTGCACCAGATAAAAGATGACAAGTGATCAGCTACGCCAAGACGCTCCGGCATAGCCTCGGGAGGCTGTCGCGTTCATAAATCGCTTTGAAGAGTCAACGGAGTACATATGCCAGGCGAGGAGAGGGCGGTTCGAACTCTCGGGAGAGTTGGAGTCGAACCCGTTTTAGTTGCTGTTCTCAGGCTCTCCCCAGAGCTTAGCTAAAAACTTGTCGGATGCGTCGTATTCGGGATCGACATATTCTTTGGTCCATGTCCGAAGCGCCGGGAATCCGGGGTGCGCCCATCGGACGATCAGTCGATTGAGCCAAGCATCCTCACCCTCGGCGGGCTTCCAGACGTGGGGCTTATAAGTTTCATCCCCGGCTTTACCCCGAGCGCGGTCTTCTTCTATTTTCGTGTTCACGAACTCGACATGCTGCTTTTGAGCCAAATAGTAAGGCTTAATAAATTCGAGTCCCGCCTGGACGGTCGCTTTATCGTCTGCATTTAGCGAGCATGGAGTGAGATTTGCGACAGTCAGCCACGCCTGCATGTCATAGACATGATAGTGTAGCGCGTCCCGCGCCAAGAAATCCAA
>JAYWBY010000662.1:0-8915 GCA_043781115.1 Pseudomonadota bacterium | reverse complement strand
AAAGCTGAGCCTTACTCAGGCTTGTAAGCTACTGAATTAAATAGTATAAAATGACTCCCGAACCTCGTGAGGTTTAAATCCCATGCCCAGTCCGCTGAAGTTAGTCATATTGGCCGCATTTCTTGGCGCCGTCGCTTGTACCGACGACGCACGCGTACCAGAGGAACCGGTTGAAATGAGCCCCGAGCCACCATTGATCGACGAGCCCGCGGGGACGATGGACGACATGGACGGCGACGCCGGCGGCGCCGCGGCGGACGGGCAGATGAATTCAGCCGCCCCCGAAGCGACCGAGGAAATGCCGATGAACGAGCCAGCGGCTCCGGCTCAACAGAACGGCACGGGCGGCATCATCAGCAGCGGCACGAAGCTTTCGCCGCGGGACAAGTGCAAAGCCTTGGAAAGCCCGAGCGAGCGCCAAGCTTGCTTGAAACACCTAAAGAAAAAGTGACCCGACTTTAATTCGGTTTAATTCGGGACACCCTACGTAATCGAATTGTAATTCGTTTACGTAGGGTGTCCCGAATTAACCGAATTGATTAGTCTTCGACTTCGGGGGCTGGCGTCACTTGATAGAAGTCGAGTGCTAGCACGTAGATTTCTTCCGGGATCGCCGAGACGGCGGCGGCGCGGGCTTCTTCGATGTGACTGAGGACGGCTTGACGGAGTTTTTGGGCGGAGTCGCGCGAAATCGTCATGGCTGAAGTGTAGTGAACGCCTTCGGGTTCTTGGAAGGTCGCGACGTCGGCGGCGATTTTAAGGCGCCAATTGCCGTGACAAGTCTTGAAGGTCGGCGACGATTTGTCGAGGTGGATGCGTTTCGGCCTGGTCTCGAAGGCTTTGCCTTTTACTTCCAGAAGATTCATGTCGACGAGTTGGCGGAGCGCGCCTTCGATTCGGGCCTCCGGTAGACCGAGGGCGGCAGTGACTTTTAGCAGAGTATTGCGGCCGGGGATCATGCAGCAGAGGTGGACGAGCTGCAGGAGCCAGCTCTCGAAATAGCGGCGCTGTTGATCGCCCGAGAGCCGTTCTTCGTCTTTCAACCGGTTCTGCAGCGTCAGCCAAGCGGTTCGCTGGCGGTCGAGGCGGCGCTCGAAGAGCTCCTTCGTCGCGCTATCGCCGGCCCGGTCGCGGCTTAGCAGATCCAAGTAGAAATCGATCGCATCGGTGTCCAAGCCGTAGAACGTGCAAAAGCGCACGGCTTGCTCGGCGGAGAAGTCGGCCTTGTCGGCGACGACGTGGGAAATGAACGTCGGGTGGCAGCGAAGGTGGTCGGCCAGGGCCTTCTTCGTGCTGCGCGGACGCGCCGGGGTGCCGTTGTCCACGCAGTGGCGCACAAAGGAGCGGTAGTCGGCGGCTTCGTAGACGTGCATGTCGCCTATCTTAGCGCAACCATTGGGTGTCGTCACGGACAACGCGGAGGGAACATGAACTTCGCTCACGAAAGGACGGGCGAAGGTGAAGACAATGCTGTCGGGGGATTTGGAGCGTTTGCCGAAGAGGACAGCTAACGAACAAGGAGACCGTCATGGCAAACAAACACAACTGGCCATTGGTTTTAGGAGTCTATTTCGCGCTCAACCTCACGGGTTGCGCCGTTACGCGTGAGGGGGAAGAGGAAGATCCTGATGAAGTGGTCGAGGAAGGGGACGGCGGCAAGCCCGAAGTCGAGGAAGGCGAGAAGGATTTTCCGAAGACGGAAAAGGCGAGCATCAAAACGGAAGGCGCGGACGACCCGCTCGCCGAAGGTCTGCCGGAACAAGAGGATCCGGACGCGACGCTGACGACGACGGGGCCGGATGCCGGCGGCATCGCCGAGACGCCGCCTTCGACTACGACTTCGCCAGCGGTCGAAGCCTGGCAACCGAACAACAGCGGGCCGCCACCGGTTCCCGTCTCGCAAGCCGACCTGAAGATGGTCTGCCAACAAATGGGACCAGGCCTCGAAGCGGGCTACGTGCGCTACGGGTGCAACGCCATGCGCAACGACGGCAAGCACTACGGCATCGTCAAAGGCTGGTGGCAAGTCGTTCGCGGCGACGGCGTGCGCGCCAAGTCGAAAGCCCTGAATTTCAGGGAGGGCGGCTATGACATGGCCGTCGACGTCTTGTCGCAAGACGCCGCCGCCGGCATCGCCGTCAAGGCGGGGGGCGGCGAGCTGGCGATCCGCATTGGACGCTAAAGCGAAGTCATTGCCGAATCCCGGGGTTTGTGGTGAACGCTTTAATCAAGATTGCCAACAAACCTAGTTTTTAGCGTGCCATTTCACTTGAGTAAGGCGGAGGAGGCGCCGATGAAAAGGGGGACGACGGACTGAAGGAGGCGACGACATGGCTTTGAGAATGCGCAATGGACTACCGCTTTGGCTCGTTTTGACCAGCGTCTTGGCTTGCACGAAGAGCCCGAACGCCGGCGAACCGATCGAAGATACCGGACTCTGCGACGGCCGTACGGACGTCTCCGCGAGCGTCAAGAGTGACGTCGTCGAACCGGGGGTGGGATTCAGCGTCGCCTTCTACAAGCGCATGGCGCGGACGGAAAAAGGAAGTTTCGTCTTCTCCCCCTTTGGCGTCAGGTCGACTTTGGCTTTGAGCGCCGTGGGCGCTAGGGGCGACACCGCGACGGAGTTGGCGGAGAGCCTCAGGGCCAAGGGCGGCACGACCAGCAAATGGCATCATTCGTTCAGCAACGTTCAAGCTCAAGTTCTTTGTCCACAGGGCGAGCGGTCACGGAAGATCGAATTCGCCAACGGCCTCTTCTTGCAAGACGGGATGGATCTCAAGGACTCGTTCGTGGCGTCGCTGGAGAAGAATTACGCGGCCACGCCGCATCCCGCGGATTTCAAGGACGACACCGCCGACGCCAAGGCGGCGATCAACGACTGGATCAACGACCAAACCCAAGGCAAGATTGCCAACATCGTGGCGCCGAAGACGGTGACCAGGAAGACCAAGCTTTTGCTGGTCAACGGCCTGTCGCTCTCGGACCGTTGGAGCGCCCCGTTCGACCCAGCCGAGACGCGCAACGAGGCTTTCTATTTGGCGCCGAAGCAGGCGAAGAAAACGCCGATGATGCACCAGCTCGAAACTTTGTCGTTCGTCAAGGAGAGCGGCTTCCAGGCTCTGCTCCTGCCAACTGAGCGCGAACGGACGGCGATGGTGGTCTTCCTGCCGACGCGCGTCGACGGCCTGGCAGCGCTCGAGACTAATATGACGGCGCCGGTCATGAAGAGTACGTTCAAGGCGCTGCGCAACCGGGCGTCGCAGGCCTTGGTCAGCGTCACGATGCCGAAGTTTCGCATGACCCAATTCTCGAACCACACCGGCGTGCTCATGGCGCTAGGAATCCAAAAACCGTTCCTGACGGGCAAAGCCAACTTCACGGGTATCGACGGAGGCAATCAAAAGCTGTTCGTCAGCGCCGCGGTGCAAAAGACCGTCGTCGACGTCGGCGAAGGCGGCCTCGAGTCGCCCGTCCCCGAAACCGTCGAAGAAGTGAAGACGACGGCCCATCCGGAACCGGCGGCGACGTTCCGTGCCGACCACCCGTTCCTCTTCTCGATCCTCGACAGCGCGACGGGCGAGATTCTCTATATGGGTCGCGTGATGAACCCGACGCTGGACGGCGTCTAGGCTCTTTCGACTCTTACGGGGACCCCGTTGAACACCGCGTTGCCCGAGAGCGCGTCGAGGACCGTCTCGTCGGTGATCTCGTTGACGCTGACGCCGCGCGCGTGCTCGGGAATCGGCAATCGAACGTCGCTGCGCGTGTGACCGAAACCGTGGGGAATGCTGATCACCCCGGGCATGATGCCGTCGACGATCGTCGCGGGAATCTCGATCGAGCCGACGCGGGTGGTAACGCGGACGACGTTACCGGTGACGATGCCGCGCTTGGCGGCGTCTTGAGAGTGCATGAGGAGCGTGCAGGTCGGGCGGCCCTTGGTGAGCCGTTCGATGTGGCCCATCCACGAGTTGTTGACGCGGACCTGTCGGCGACCGATCAGCACGAGATCGAACCCCGCCGGCGGCGCCGCGGGCGTGAAGACGCGCGGCCGCAGGCGATCTAAATCTTTTACGAAGAGGTCCGGAGCCAAGTTGATGCGCTTATTTTTGGTAAAGAGGCGCTGGGGGAACTGCGTTTTCAGCGGACCGAGGTCGATGCCGTGCGGGTGCTTCTTGAGTTTACCGAGGGTCAGCCCCGCACGGAGCGGATTCAGACCAGCGCCGTAGGGGCCGAAGCGAAGACCCAAAGCGAGGATCCGCTCCGGAGAAGCGAGCCGCGAGGCTTGCGCCTGCAGGCGCTGGCCAAAGCCGCGGGCCTTGGCGACGAGCCGGCGTTCAAGACCGGCCATGATCTGCCAGTCGTGACGCGTACCCGCCTCGGGCGCGAAACAGGGCGGCGAAAATTTGGCGGTGTTGCGGACGGCGAGCATATGAAAGCCGGCGTCGTAATGTTCGTGTTCGAGGTTGCCGGTCGGCGGCAAGATGATGTGGGCAAAGCGCGTCGTTTCGTTCAGATAAAGGTCGATCGCTACGAAAAACTCGAGGCCGGCCAGAGCCTTTTCGAGCTGGAGGCCGTTCGGAGTCGAAAGCGCCGGGTTGCCCGCGGAGGTCAGAAGCCCCTTGATTTGGCCCTTGCCGGGCGTCAGCATTTCTTCCGCGAGCACAGATACGGGGAGCTCGCCAGCGAACTCCGGGATTTGCCGGACGCGGCTCCGCCATTTGTCGTGGTGGCCGCGGGAAACGTGCGGCAAGGGATCAAGTGCCGGCAGCGTGAACATTGCGCCACCGGGGTGGTCGAGGTTGCCGGTGACGACGTTCAAAACCGTCAGTAGCCACTGGGCGAGGGTGCCGAATTCTTGAGTGGAAACGCCGACGCGGCCGTAGCAAACGGCGGATTTGGCGTTGGCGAAGCGGGTTGCGAGCGAACGAACGGCGGTGGCCTCGATGCCGGTAAATGCCGCGACCCGCTCGGGAGTGTACTCCTTTACGACGCGGCGAATTTCGTCGAGGCCGTCGACGAGGTTTTCGAGATGGCGGAGCTTCACCAAATTATCGGCGAAAACGACATGGAGCATCGCCAGTAGGAGGGCCGCATCGGTCCCGGGACGAATGAACAAATGCTCGTCGGCGACGGCAGCCGTCTCGGTCTTCCTCGGATCGATGAGAACTACGGTGCCGCCGCGCTCGCGGATGGCCTTGAGCCTCGTCGTGACGTCGGGAGCCGACATCATGCTGCCACGCGACACCAGCGGATTGCCGCCCATGATGATCATGAAGTCGGTATGGTCGATGTCCGGAATCGGGAGGAGTAGCTGATGGCCGAAAAGAAAGTACCCGACCATGTGATGGGGCAATTGGTCGACGGAGGTCGCGGCGTAGCGGTTCTTCGAGCGAAGTTGCCGGAGCAAGCCCTGAAGGTAAAGCAGCGAGCCGTAGTTGTGGACGTTCGGGTTGCCGATGTAACTCGCGACCGAGTCAGGGCCGTGCTCCTGCTGTAAGGCGTGGAGCTTGGTCGCGACTTCGTCCAAGGCTTCGTCCCAGCCGATCTCCGTCCAGGTCGATCCGGTGCGTTTCAGCGGCCGCTTCAACCTCTCTTTGCCGGCGTGGAGGTCGGCGAGCGCTTCGCCCTTTATACAATGATAGCCACGACTAAAGGCGTCCTGCGAGTCGCCCTTGATGGCGGTGACGACGTCGCCTTGGACCTCGAGTTCGAGGCCGCACATGGCCTCGCAGAGGTTGCAGGTCCTGAAGTGGGTGCGGGTCGCGGTCATCCCCGGAATCATCGCTTTTTTTCAAGACGTTTCCCAGACAAATGGGTAGAATCGTCAGGATTTCCAAAACGATTCAGGAGACTAAGCCATGCTTCGACCCGCTACGGCGCGCCGCGTGTTTGTTTGCGTCGGACTATTGTTCGCGACGTCTTCGTGCAAAACTGCGAGCAGCGGCTCCTCGGCTGTCAAGGACGACGAGGCAGCAGCCGGCCAACCGACGCCGGCCCAGACGTCTTGGCCGCTGGAACTTGGCGAAAAGGCCTTCGTCGGCTCCGACGGTGCCGATGAGGCGGCTTGGGTCCAAAAGCTCGTCGGCAAATCGGACCAAACGGTCGCCGGCTTGAAACAATCGACCGGTTTGGCGCGCCGCTCGGCGCATTCGAAGACCCACGGTTGCGTCACCGGCACTTTCGCCATGGACCCGAATCGTCCGGAAGAGGCCAAAGTCGGCTTGTTCGCCCAGGACGGCGAGTTTCCGACTTGGATTCGTTTCTCGAACGCCTTCCCGAAGATGCAATCGGACATCACGCCCGACGGCCGCGGCATGGCTGTGAAGGTGATCGACCTCGACGGCAAGGTCCAAGGCCAGAAGCTTTTGCCAGGCCACGAGTCGTCCAACGCTTTCGATTACCCCTTCGTCAGCGGCCCGATCTTCCCGACCCGCAACATCGAGGACTACTACGGCTTGGAAGACAACGCCGGCAAGTTCTTCCTCAGCCACAAACGCGAAGCGCTGCTCGCCGGCGAAGTCGCCTCGCAAGTCATGTCGTCGCCGCTGAACGGTTATTACTGGAGCATGGGCGCCTACAAGCTCGGCGGCAAAGCCGTCAAGTACTCGACGCGTCCGAGCAAAGCGTGCCCGGGCACCGCGCCGATGCGCGGCTTGGATGACCTCTTCTCCTTCATCAGCAACGCCAAGAGCGCGGTCACGAGCTTGTCGACTGACCTCGGCGCGAATTATCTCCGCAACGCGATGACGACCCAACTCAACCCGAACGGCGGCCACGCGGTCTGTTTCGACTTCGGCGTGCAGTTCCAAGCCGACGCCGCGCAAATGCCGGTGGAAGATCCGTCGGTCGAATGGCGCGAATCGGCGTCGCTCTTCTCCAAGGCCTCGGGAGTGTTGACCGGTCACCACGCGGCCGTGGCGCCCTTCGTCAAATTGGCGACGATCACGATCCCACAGCAAGAGTTCGCCTCCAACGACGGCTTTTGCGAACGCCTGTCGTTCAACCCCTGGCGCACCGTCGCCGAGCAACGTCCGCTCGGCAACTTGATGCGCGCTCGCCTGCAGGTCTACGCGGCATCGCTGAAAGAACGCACGCGCCTGAACCAGGTCGACCCGGTGGGCGACGACTTGACGGGTACCCAGGCCGACGCGAGTAAGTGACTGAGTTTTAAGCGCTGTTTAAGCCATAGGCGCCCGCCAGCGGCCTATGGCTTTTCTAACTACCCGAAATCATTGGGCTGACGAACTGGTCCGGACCCTGCACTAGGCGCCCTGTCGTTGATTCCTATTGCCTGACCCGGAGAGCTGCCTGTGTTGCTGCGGATTTTAGCCATCGCCATGGCCGTGTCGCCCGTCGCTTGCCAAAAGCTTTACGAGAAGACTCATGGTACGCATCGCTCGTCCGGAGACGGGGAGGGCGCCGAGACTTCCGAAGACAGCCTGACCTCCGTCGCGTTGAGCCTCAATTTGCCGGCTCCGTCCGCCTTCGCTTTGACGGCAAGCGCGACCGCGCCGGAATTCTTCCTTCGTTCTTTGTCTTATGATTTAAAACCGGCCGACGCCGACTGTTCGGGCACCGAAGAGTCGGACGTCGTCGAATTCGACGGCGACGCGATTGAACTCGACGTTGATCCCAGCTGCGACTACAAACTCGAAGTCAAAATCGGCGTCGCGGCTGAATCGGGCACCGGCTTTGAAATTTACTACAAAACCGCGGCGCCTCTAAAAATCAGCGGCGACGACCTCACCTCTGCCGGCTTGGACGGCTTGTCGCTGGATCTCAAACTAGCCCGCTCGGAAGAAGCGAAAGCCAAAGGCTTCAGCTACGCCACCGTGCCGAGTGATGAACCACTGCCGACGACCACCGGCACTGGAACCGGCACCGGCACGAGCACCGCCTCCCAGACCCCGACCGATGGCCACGACCAGACGATCGGCGTCAAAGAATTCCACATCAAAGCTGGGACGGGACAAGGCGCCTGGAACACGGCGGCGGCGCCGATCCACGTGCGCGTCGGCGACACGCTGCGCATCGTCAACGACGACACCGTCGGCCACCAACTCCATACCAACGGCCGCCCGTGTCAGCACGGTCAGTTCATTCAGCCCGGTGGCTCAGGGGACTGCGTCGTCGGCACCACCTTCGAAGGCGGGCTCTACGATCACGGCACTCGCGGCGACGTCTTCATCTCCGCGACGCGTTAAAAGCTGCAGAGCCGCGACGATTCCGGCGCGATGCTGCTCAGTCCGGCGCTTTGCGGACTTGGTGACTCCGTCGATCCTGCTGCCGCGGCGCAGGTGGCGTCCGGCGACTACAAAGGTCTGCCTAAAAGGTGGACTGCGACGATTCGACAAGGTACGAGTCGAGCGACCCGGCGGATTTTTCTGCGGACGACTTCACCGACGACAGCACGGACTCCTTGGAATACGATGACGACAGCAGCACCGAGGACACCACGGACGCGACGGAGTTAAGGCTCAAACCCTAGAGAGGCCAGTTTAAAGCTGGTTCATGCAAGCATAGACTTGCTTGCGCTTCTCTTCTTCGGTCGTCGCGTCGGCGGGCTTATTGTCGATGTAAAGCGTGTAACAGCCCGTCGTGATGTGTTGCGAAGAACTGGCGGCGTTGCAGTCGACGTTCTGAGCGTCTTGCTGCTTGAGCCACTGGACGACGATGCGGTTGCCGTCGGTCGACTGGCCGCAGCTTACGAGCTTGGCGCCTGACGTCGAGTCGCTCTTCAAGACGCTAGTCAAAAGGCCGCGCTTGTCGAGTTCGGCCGTGACGTTCTGCCAGTTGCAGTCGAACTGGGATTGGCGCATCTCGGCGCACTTTTGTGCTTCGAAGTTGTAAGTCTTGCCTTGGTCAATGCAGTCTTTGACGTCGCCGGTCCAGTTAATGTTGACCTTGTC
>JAYWBY010000661.1:0-3225 GCA_043781115.1 Pseudomonadota bacterium | reverse complement strand
AGTACCCCGGCTATTCCCCGGTGAAAATCCACGTGCGGACCCCCGATCCTTACATCGGACTCTCCGCCCAGCCGATACCGGGTCTCTTCGTCGCCTTCTCCGGTTTCGCGCTTCCCGCCGGCAAGGGCGAGACACTGCATAATTTCCCGACACGCAAGTTCGCGTCCGACAGCAACTCGGAGCCAATCCTGCTCGACGTCGAAACAGGAGGCAAGGGCGTCGGCTACGTCGCTTCGTTCGGCATCGCTTACCAGTTCACGAAATTCTTCAGCCTCGGCTTGAGCTTCCTCACGTCGGGCGGGACCAGCACTCTCAAAGCTTCGGAAGCCAACGGCGGCGCCATCGTCGATAGCGAGCACCGCTCGCGAAATCAGGCTTTCGTCTGGGGCTCGCGTTGGTCCCTCCTCGGCGACCGCTTAGCCGTCGCGGTAACGGCAAACCCGCCGTCGGAAAGCCATTCCAAGGGCACGACGAAGTACCCCGCCCTCGACGCGGAGGTTCAGGACCACGGCAGCTCGAAAGGGCCGATCGGCTTTGGCGCCGCGGCTTCTTACCAGATCAACGACGCCTGGCGGCCGTTCCTGGAGTACCAGCGCCGCAACTGGCGCGCGTTGAGCGTTCAAGGAGCCGACGTCGTGCTGTCGCGCGCCGAGGTCGATTACTACAACACTGACGACGTCATGTTGGGCGCCGACGCCGTTTTGGGCGGCCGTCACTTCATCGCGGCCGCCGGCTTTTTCGAATCCGAGCTTGGCGACGGCGTCATGGCGAGCGAGGCAGGCGACGGCGAGGAAAAAGTCGGCCTCGAGTTTCAGGACGTCGAAGCCATCGGCCATCAAACCTACGCGCTCGGTTACCGGATGCCGCTCTGGACGGGCGAACTCGAAACGGGGCTGACCTACCTCCACGGGGTTCGCGACGTCAGCGCAACGGCACGCGGCTATGGCCACTACGAGTTGAGCGCCTGGACGCTCGTCGCCGGCGGCAATTGGCGGCTTTGACCGAGGTAATAGGGGCGGAAGACAGGGCCGCCGGTTCTGTGTTATCTATTGGACACTTATGGACCTTCTTCGCGTCGCTGGCGCCACAGTCAATCAGATTCCGCTCGACTTCGAGGGCAACCGCGAGCGCTTGCGCGTCCTGATCAACGGAGCGAAGGTTGCGGGCGTCGAACTGCTGTGCCTGCCCGAGCTGTGCTTGTCGGGCTACGGGTGCGAAGACGCGTTTTTTTCGCTGAGCACGGCGAAGATGGCCGAGGCTTCCCTCGAAAAATTGCTGCCAGAGACGGCGGGCATCACCGTCGTGCTGGGCTTGCCGCATTATTACTACGGGGCGATGTACAACTGCGCCGCCTTTGTGCAAGACGGGCGGATTCTCGGTCTGAACGCCAAGCGGGTCTTGCCGCGCGAAGGCGTTCATTACGAGCCCCGGTGGTTCCGCCCATGGCCGTTCGGCAAGATCGCCGAGACGATTCTATGCGGCGAACGCGTGCCGCTCGGCGACGTTCGCTACCGGCTCGGCGGGGTCGGCGTCGCCATTGAGATTTGCGAGGAAGCGTGGGACAGCGTTCCGGCTTCCGTCGCGCACGCCGATGCCGTCGATTTGATTTTGAATCCCAGCGCCTCGCATTTCGCGCTCGGCAAGTACGCCAAGCGCGAGCACCTCGTGGCGAACAGCAGCCGCTCGATGCAGGTCATCTACGTTTACACGAACCTCCTGGGACTCGAAGCCGGCCGCATGATTTACGACGGCGGCGTCCTCTTCGCCGAGGGTGGCGAGATCGTCGCCCGCGGCCGGCGCTTCGGCTTCGGCGACGGCGAGCTGGTTTACCGGGACGTCAATCCGGAGCTGGCGAGTCTTTCGAAGTTGAAGGTCAAGCCCGTGCGCGAAGCGCCCGATTCCTTGCCGCTTGGGCCGCTCGAGCTCCGCCGCGTCGAGATCCAAGGCCGCGACCCCAGGCAAAAGCCGACCGGCAAAGCCGAGGGCAAGCGCCGCCCCGCCGCTGGCAACGATTCCTACGTGCCGCTCGGGCGGGAGGACGAGTTCCTCCAAGCCGAGATGCTTGGCCTCTTCGACTATTTACGCAAATCGAAGTCCAAGGGCTTCGTCTTGTCGCTCAGCGGCGGCTGCGACTCGGCCTGTTGCGCCGTCCTCGTCGCGCACATGGCGGCGGCGGCGCTGAAGGAGCTTGGCGCGACAGCGCTAGCGGCTCGCCTCGGCTTTAACACGGCGTCTGCCGACCCCAAGTCGCTGGTCGCCGAACTTTTGACCTGCGTCTATTTAGCCACGAAAAACAGCGGCGACGTGACGCGTAACGCCGCCGCCTTGGTCGCCAAAGCGATCGGCGCCTCGTTCCACGTCGCCGACGTCGAGGCGGAAGTCGAAGCGTACACGCGCGCGACGGCAGCGATTCTCGGCCGTCCTTTGACTTGGGCCACGGACGACGTGACGCTGCAGAACATCCAGGCCCGGTCGCGGGCGCCGCTCGTCTGGATGCTCGCCAACGCCAAGGGCGCCCTGCTCCTGACCACCAGCAACCGCAGCGAAGTGGCGGTAGGTTACGCCACGATGGACGGCGACACTGCCGGCGGCCTGGCCCCTCTGTCCGGAATCGACAAGCCGTTCTTACGCCATTGGCTCGCATGGGCCACGACTCAGACGGCCACGGGTCTCGGCGCTTTGCCGGAACTCGCGGCCGTCGTCAAACTGCCGCCGACGGCGGAGCTCAGGCCGACCGCCTCCGTCCAAACGGACGAGACGGATCTGATGCCGTATGCCGTCCTCGAGCGCATCGAGCGCTATCTCGTTCGCGACCGCCTGGGCCCGGACGACATTTTGCAAACGCTGGCCTTTGATTTTCCGGGAGAAGCGAGGGCGACGCTTGCCGCCTACTGCGACAAATTCTTCCGTCTATGGGCGCAGAGCCAATGGAAGCGCGAGCGCATGGCGCCGGGCTTTCACGTCGACGACGAAAGCCTCGACCCGAAGACTTGGTGCCGCTTTCCGATCTTGAGTCGGCCTTACGGGGTCGGCGACGGCGCTTGAGTCGGCGGCGCCCTGTTCGGGGCTTCTTCCGGCACCGACAGTCCGTGCGCTTGCTCCGTGTCCACTTTGTCGAGGAACGCGTCGAGCGCCGCGAACCAGTCGTCGGACTTGCCAAGGAGGCGCAGGTGGTCTTTCAGGCCGGCGAGTTGGGCCGCCAACCCGAGCTTCCGGTAACTGTGG
>JAYWBY010000660.1:0-3226 GCA_043781115.1 Pseudomonadota bacterium | reverse complement strand
TGGAAGGTCGTCTTGTCGCCCGTGACGGAACAGTTATAGAGCTTCATGCCGTTGCCGGTGTTTTTGTCGAAGTTGGTCTTCAGCTGAGCAGCCATGCTCGGGAAAAGCAGATAGATTTGGTCTTCGACGCAGCAGAAAGTCGCCAGTTTGTCGCCGCAAGCTCCGGCCTTGTGGTCTCCGAGGTTTTTGATCGCAATCCAGGAATTGCCGCCGCCGTTGCATCCGTCGAGGCCGGGGCCCACGTCATAGTTGCCGCCACCGCCTCCCGTCGTACCGCCGGTGGTGCCGCCGGTCGCTGTGTCGGTGTTGCCGCCGCAGTTGTCGATGCCGCCAGCGGCAGTGCCGGTTGAAGTCTTTGTCTTGGTCGAGCTGGAGGTTGACGAGTCCGTTGAGCTGTCGGTCGAACTGTCGGTCGAACTGTCGGTCGAACTGTCCGTCGAGCTGTCCGTCGAGCTGTCCGTGCTGGAGTCGGTCCCATTGAGGTGCAAGCACGGCGACGTGCCTGTGTTCGTCGATTGATGCGTCTTGGTGTTCTTGTCGGAGTTGTCGTCGGTCGACTCGCTCTTGCCCTTTTCGGCCTTCTTGGCGCTACAAGCAGCCGTCAGGCCGAAAGCCAAAGCCAAGCCGCAAACGATTCGGGTCTTCAGAGCGATGTTCATGGTCGGTCCCGCCAAAGTTTCGAAATGGATCGATGACTTCCTATCGGCCATTTCCCGGCGGAACTGAAGGAACCAACAATAACTTAGTTATTTCATAATGTTACAGGACCAAGTTTGTCGGCTGCGGACATTGTGGGTCGCTGGTAAGGAACGAGATTTTCTGGTGAATTGGGGGTCCACGAGGAGGTAGCACGCATGTCTTCTTGGCATCTCGAGCCCCTGGTCTCCAAGCGCGGCGGCGTCGCGCTGGAATACATTCTGGTCAGCACGTTCGCCGCCGTGGTCACGCTCACTGCCCTCGGCTTCATAGGCAAGGCCATGCACGCCGAACTCGATCGCTTGGCCGCCAAGCTCGGCCTCGATTCGACGGTCGACTGGGTCGAGCCCTTCGACGGTGGGTAGCGGGCGCCTCGCCTTTGCCTTGTTGCTCCTCGTCACGCTGGCCCGCGTCGAGGCCGGCACGCACCTTGCGCTGAGACATGTTGAACGGTTCCGCACGTGGAGGACGCGGCTCGTCGCCGACCCAGCGACGGCGGCGACGACATTTTGCGCCGCTCGGGCGCTGCCCGATGAACCTTGTCGTTTGGAGCTTTTCGTGCGGACACGCGGCGTTTCCGTCGGAATTTGCGAAGCGACGAGCGCCACCTCGGCTCCTAGGCCGCCAAGGCTCCATGTCCTCCGCCTCGCCTGCGGCTTTTCCGCCGGCGCCTTCTCCGCATCGCTCCCCTTGCTAGAGGCCCAAGTCTTCCGCTAGATTCGTGAGATGTATTTCGCCGTCGTGAAACTCAACTTCGAGGCCGGCACCCTCCCCGCCGACCGCAAGTCGCTCCGCTCGCTCGTGGAGAAGCTGCGCGCCCGCTTCAAAGTGTGCGCCGCCGTCTGCGGCGACGAGGAAGAAGGCGGCGTCTCGGCTATCGCCATCACCGCGCTCGGCTCGAGCGAAGAGCGCCTGTCCCAGACGCTCGACGCGATCAGCGAGTTTTGCGAAACCGCCGGATTCGGCCGCGTCGAAAGTGAGCAAGCCTTGATGGACCATGTCGACGCCATTCCCGACTTTGTCGGAGAAGAGTCGGAGACTTAGGCGAGTCTCACTCCGTTATAGACAGACCCTCCCTCATTTGCCAAAGTACCTCCCACAATCGTTCACATGTTTTGGGAGTAAACCACTATGCTGCTTAACCAATGCGCCATTACGCTGGCCCTCGCTTTGGCCGCTCCGGCCGTCGCGGACACCCTCTCGACCCAACCAGATTCGTCGCCGACAATCGCCGCCAGCGCCGCCCTCGACGCCGGCAACGCCGATTGGCAGCCAGTCATGGAAAATCGCTACCTCGTGCCTTACGGCTACGGCTTCAGCCCGATCTACGACTTCGGCGCCCGCCCGCTGGCCGTCGACGCGCTCCGCACCGACATTTTCGTCGAAAGAGGCAACTTCTGCGGCGCCAACCTTTACAGCTTGGACGTGACGTTCAGCCCCGAGCAAACCGTCCTCAGCCGCTTTTATCCCGACGCCCAAGGCGTCGTGTCGCTGCCCAACGCCAAGGTCTTCAAGCTGTCGTTCGTCTTGAATCAACCGTACCTCTCAGGCGGCAAATGCATCGTCCGTTTGTCGGCCAAAGCCGGCGGCGACACCGACGACCCAACCGGCGACTACACGCTCGCCGGCGTGTTGCACTATGACGGCGGCTTCCAAGACCAGCTGGCCTTGGCCACCGACGGCTCGGACAAAATCGTCCGCTTCTGGGCCCGCGTTCCCACCTTCTGCACCAACGTGGAAATTTTGGAAGCCGGAAGCGTCACCGAAGGCCACTACGACGTCGCGCACGTCGTCGACGCGGCGAAGCACATCTACGAAATCAACGGCGGCGCCGGCACCCGTCTGAGCGCGGTGAAGCTGACCTTGAACGGTCCGCGCGCCTCGTCCTGCGACATCCCGGTCTACTTCCAGAAGTCGAACTAGTCAGGCAACGGAGTCGAGCGAGTTCTCAATCTGAAGATCTTGCTCGATGACCGCCGACGCCTGCGGCCTGTGGAGAAGGAAGCCCTGGATCAGCTCGATGCCCATCGTCTTGAGCACCTCGGCTTCCTCCCACAGCTCGACGCCCTCCGCTAGGATGGTCGTGCGGGAGATCTGCGCGGCGCGCACCAGACCGGTGACGAAGGCCTGCTTCGGCTGGTCCTTGTGAATGTCTTGAATGAGGCTTCGGTCGAGCTTGATCAAGTCCGGCTTGATCCTGATGATCTGCTCTAAGCCCGAATAGCCACGCCCGAAGTCGTCGGTGGCGATGCGCATGTCCATTTTTTCAAGGCTCTCACGCACCTTCATCATCAGGTCGAAGTTGTTGATCGCCTCGGTCTCCGACACTTCGAACATGATGTCCTTGCGATCCATGATCAAGTGACGCAGGCGGTCGATGTTGTAGAGGTTGCGCGGCAAGATGTTGAGCAGCAGCGTACCCGGCAGGTTCGCCGAATGCAGCACGGCTTGGTGCAAGCACGCTTGATCTAGCTCGAGGCCAACCTTGGCGGCATGCGACAGTGCAAACAGGACGTCGGGACGCAGGTGC
>JAYWBY010000659.1:0-3232 GCA_043781115.1 Pseudomonadota bacterium | reverse complement strand
TCGTCAATAGGTCGTTGAACTTAGGCCGGATCCGCACCATCGGCTTCGACATGGACCACACGCTCGTCGGCTACAACCGCGAGGCGTTCGAGGCGTTGGCGTTTCGCGAGACGCTTAAGAAGTTCATCGAGTCGGGTTACCCGGAAGAACTGTCCGGGCTTACGTTCGACCCGAACTTTCTGATCCGGGGTCTCTTGGTCGACATGGACCGCGGCAACCTCCTTAAGGTCGACGGCCACAAGTACGTGAAAATCGCGTTTCACGGCCGAAAACGCCTACCCAAGGACCTCCGCCACAAGCTCTACAACAGCGAGAGCTTCAAGGCGGCCAACCTCCTCTCGGTCGACACGTTCTTCGCTCTCAGCGAAGTGCAGCTCTTCACCGAGATCGTCGACTACATGGACAAGCATCCGGACAAGATCAAAAAATCGTACCGCGAAGTCTACGGCGACCTCCGCCGCTTCATCGACTTATCGCACGCCGACGGCTCGATCAAGAGCGTCGTGCTCGCCGACCCGGCGAGCTACTTGCGGAAGGACAAGCATTTAGCCGAGACGCTCAAACAACAAATCGAATCCGGCAAGACGCTCTTCCTCCTGACCAACTCCAACTGGGAGTATACGAACGCCGTCATGTCGTTCGTCATGGACGAGCCGACGGAAGACTTCCCGAACTGGCGGAGCTACTTCGAGTACACGATCGTCGGCGCCGGCAAGCCCAACTTTTTTCTCGGCAGCCAACCCTTCTACGAAGTCATGACCGACAGCGGATTATTGCAAATGGTGACCAAACCATTACGGACAAATGCCGTTTACCACGGCGGCAACGCCGCCCTTTTCCAAAAATTGACGGGATACAAAGGCGACGAGATTTTGTTCGTCGGTGACCACCTTTACGGCGACATCATCCGTTCGAAGGACGCCGTCAATTGGCGCACGGCTTTGATCGTCGAGGAGCTTGGGCTAGAATTGCCCAAACTCGAGGAGTTGAAAGAGGCTTTGGACGTAATTAAGCAAAGGGTCCAAGTCCGCGAGCTGGTCGACGAGGAATTACAGATTTTGCGCTCGCGCATCCAGCTCCACATCCGCCAAGACGCCCGCGCCCGCCAGGTTGGAGAAAGCAAAAAGGGCCACTATTTGCTGAAGGAAAACGAAAAGCTGGCGAGTAAGGCCTTGGTCAAGGAAGCGGAACTCCACCGCCTCGACCTGGAAATCCGAGAATTGATCGAAGAGCGGCAAGCCGCGGTGCACCCGGTTTGGGGCGAATTGATGAAAGTAGGCCTCGAGCGGAGCCGCTTCGCCGACCAGGTCGCCGAATATGCCTGCATCTACACGTCGAGCGTGACAAATCTTCGCTTTTACAGCCCTTTCAAGCGGTTTTCGTCGACTCACGATCTCTTGCCCTCCGACCTCTGAGTAAAAGGCCCGGGACACCCCAGATCCATTAAGAAAAACACCTAGGTAACCGAAGAGCCTGTTACCTGGGATGACGTTTTTTTGATGGCTGGGATAGGGATGTCCTCGATGCGCAATCAGTTGCTTGGCAACCGCTACCGGATCCTTGATCGGATCGGCGAAGGTGGGATGGCCTACGTCTACGTCGCGATTGACGAAAAGCTCGGACGCAAAGTCGCGATCAAAGTTCTCCATGAGCACATGGAGAAGAATCCGGACATTCGCAAACGCTTTCAACTCGAAGCCGAAGCCGTCTCGAGCCTCGAGCACCCGAACATCGTCAAGATCTACGACTTCTCAGGCCAAGGCGACGGTCGGCTCTGGATCGTCACCGAAGTCATCCGCGGCAAGAACCTGGCGCAATATGTCCAACAGTTCACGGGCGGTTGGCTCAACCCGGTGATCGCCACCTGCGTCGTCCGCGAAATCTGCAAAGCCCTGGAAAAAGCTCATTCGCACGGCATCGTGCACCGCGACATCAAGCCCGAGAACATCATGCTGACGACCGAGGGCCGGGTCAAGCTGATGGACTTCGGCATCGCCAAGGACATGGCCAAGAGCAGCATGACGCTCACCGGGACGTTCATGGGAAGTCCCAGCTACATGTCGCCGGAGCAAATCCGCGGCCGCGACGTCGACTTGCGCAGCGATCTTTATAGCCTCTCCGTTCTTTATTACGAGATCGTCACCGGCCGCTTGCCGTTCACCGGGCAGACGACGCACGACGTCGTCTTGAAAATCATGGAGGGCGAGTTCACCCATCCGCGCTACATCGTGCCGAGTCTGCCCGACCAGTTGAACCACATGATCGTCCGGGGCATGGGTAAAGACCCGGATTCCCGCTTCCAATCGGCGCGCGAATACGGCCAAGAGTGCGACCGCTTGCTGACGGCGTTGGGCTTCGACGAAAGTCACATCGAGCTCGAGCGCTACTTCCGGGACCGCCAGGCGTTCGAGGACCGGCTGGCGAAGACGAAACCGCCGATGATTCAATCGTCGACCCTGTCGCAAAAGTTGCGCCGCACGGGCGTCACGCAACCGACGGTGACCTTGCGCGACGCGCCCAAGGCGACGGCGGCCCGCGCCACGGAAGCCGTCCCGTACATTCCGCAGCCGCCCGGAAAGTCGCCGTTCAAGGTAGAAGACACCTGGCAGCGCGCCATGCAGAAAAGCGTCGTCCGCCAACCGACCGAAGCCAAGCAACCGACCTATCATCCGGCAGAAGCGCCGCAGCGGCCGCCGCAACGCATGAAGCACCCGACGGAAGTCATGCCGCGCTCCGCGGCCCAGGGTAGCGCCGCCGTCGACGTTTCGACCGGTCGTCGCCAGGCGGGCCTGCCGGCTCGCGGCACGCCGCGCCGCAACCCGCGCCGGGTCGTCCGCGTCGCCCGTGTCTCGGCGCCCGGGAGCGCGTGGCTCGATCACGTCTTCGGCGTCCTCCTGGTCGGTTTGATTGGCGCCATCAGCCTATGGGGGTTTGCCGAGCTGTCGAGCCGGCTGACGCCCAAGCTGCGCACGCCCCATGGTGACCACGCTCCAAGCGTGCGCCACAACGCTACCCGGAACGGCACGCCCGAAACCGTGCGCAACGTCACCAGGAAGCCGCGCAACCAAGTGGTAAGCCCGGTCAACCCGCACGTCCGTCCGGTGCCGGCGACGCAGAAGAAAGAGCCTCTCCACAAGAAGAAGACACGCGCCGAACTCGTTCGGAGCGAGTCGCCGCACGAGGTTGAAATCTTGCCGTCGCCAGAGCCGAAGGATCCGAGCTTGAGCGTCGA
>JAYWBY010000658.1:0-3232 GCA_043781115.1 Pseudomonadota bacterium | reverse complement strand
GAGCCGGATGCGGTAGCGCCGCGAGTCCGGATCTGTGGGGGGTCTGGGAGCTCATGCTCCCAGGCCTACCTGGCGCCTGAGGTCCTTTTAGCCGACCTAACGGTCGGCTGCTAACGACATCAGACGTCCGTAGCAGACGGCTACTTCATCGCGGAAGAGTGGCTAAAAGGCGCTGGCATGGCCAGCGTCAAAGCCGAGATCGGCAAGGCCCTACTCGCGGACGTCGCCCATAGTGGAAAATACGACCTCGCGACCTTCCGCCGCCAACTGGATGGCGCCGTGCTCGCCCGGGAAATCAACGATGCCGAGCGCAACAAGCGCCTAGACCAATTGCCTCCTCCCGTCCATTCCGTCGCGCGCGACGTCTTTTACGATTACGCTCTGGCTGAAAGCTTCGACTCGTGGTTCTGCAACGCCTCGACCCGTTCGACTATGCAGGCGAGCGGCGCCTTTTGGCGCACCGGCACGGCCTTCGCGGCGATCCTAGACCTGCTCTCCGAAGTCACCGTGGCGAACGTCAACAAAGGCGAACCCTCGGCCGGTCTAGCCCTCTTCGGCCGCTACCATACCGGCTCGATCATCGGCAACATCATCGCCCGCCGTGAAGACGGCTACGGCGTCCTTCAAGGCAACGGCCCGATCCGCCGCGGTTTGGGCTTCGAGCCGGCGCCGCGCTGGGAAGGCAATTTCGGCGGTGGCGAATCCTTGCAAGTGGAACCCAGTTCTCAGGTGGCATCAAGTCAATGCGGCACGACCAAGCAAATTGCTTATACGGCTCCCCAGTCTTATGCCAACGGCGCCGACTACAACGGCGGCAAATACCAGCAACAAACCAACGGATCTTACGGCTGGGTGCCCGCGGGCTCGCCGGCGAACTTTCAACCGAGGTACTTTCAGACCTATTCCGGCAGCGCTTGGCAGGCAAGCGGATCATTGGCTCCGACGGCGCAGGAAGCGGCGGCCGGCGCCACCGCGCGGCCCGCGAGCACCAGCTTCGAAACTGCCGCCGCCACGGCCCCGCAACTTGCGCCTGATCCCTACCTGCTCGCGCAAGCGGATCAGGATCCATTCGCAACCGGAGGTCTACAGGAGACGGTGGGGGACGTGGGGTTTTCGTCGGACTCTTCCGAGGTGCTCGCCCTGCGGGGCACTGCCGAGTAGGACTCTCTAGCGGAATGAAAGAGCCACCAGTGGACGGACGTCGCCTGGTGGCTCTTTTTCAACCCGAATTTGCTCATTGAGCGATCAGCGCGAGAATTTCCGCCTTCTCGTCGGCGCCCAAGGTTTGGCCGCGGTAAATTTCGCGTTCGAGCGCCGCGTCAACGGCGTTGACCAAAGGCAGAGGCGCTCCGCCCTGGCGCAAGCGCTCGTGGAAGGCTCGGTAGGTTTCCCCTTGGCCCTTGTTGTTGCCGGCCTTGGCCATACGGCGCGCGAAACGGACGTAGAATAGCGGGACGTCGCCGCGCTCTGGCATCGACCTGCGCCTCCAGAGGAACCCACCGAGCGCGCCGGCCAGGAGCACGAAGACGAGGAAGGGGCGGCGCCAAAGCGCCAGCTCCGCGCGCCAGTCTTGGCTCAAACCCGACCTCGCCACGGTGAAGTCGCTGACGGCGCGGATCAGATTCTGCTGTGAGTCGAAGTTGTAGTCGACCACGTACTGGCGAAAGAGGTAAGCGACCGCGTTGAAGTAAAGTCTAGCCGCGGACGGGCTGGCTCCGGCCGGAGCGGCCGGCATCAAATCCAGCGGCATCCAACCCGACCCGGGGACGTAGATTTCAGACCAGGCGTGGGCGTTGGCTTCTCGCACTTCCAGCATGACGAGGACCGGGTTGAAGACTCCCCCTTTGTAACCGACCACGACGCGGGCCGGGATCCCGAGCGAGCGCATGAGCAGCGTCGTTGCTGAGGCGAAATATTCGCAGTGGCCTCGCCGGTCCGTCGAAAGGAAGGCCGCCAAGGTGTCACGCTGCGAAAACTCGTTCGCCATGCTCGCCGTGAACTTGGATTCGAAATGACCGCGTAGGTCCTCGACGACGGTCGCCAAGGAGGCCTGGTCGGGTCTTAGCCCAAGCTCCGTTCGCCAAGCGGCAAAATAGGGCGCTTGGCTGACGACTGCCGGAACTTTGAGAAAGCGGGCGAACTCCGCGGCAGTCAGTGGTCCGCCGATGGATTGAGCTTCCGCGGGCGCCAGAGCTTCTTCCTTGGCCAGCGCCGCGAGCGACCCGGAGCCGAGGCGCGCCGGTGCGCCCACCGCCGCGACTCGTAGCGAATAATCGAAGGCGTCAAACTTGGTGTTTTGGCGGGCCAAGCTCCCGCTCGAATTGTGGACGAGCTGGCCGACGCCGGCGGAAGCGGCCTGGGCCGAAACCAGGCTGCCAGGGTAGAAAAGCGCCAGCTCGTGCGTCGGCTCGCGGTGGACTGTGAAGTCGGAGACCTCGGCGTGGCGAGCGCGGACCAGGCGCAGGTCGGTCGCGGCGTCTTGAGGTTTGAAGGCGGCGTCGCTCGCGGTCCAACGCCCGCCATCGAAATCGTCAAGCGCGTCGCCGCGAAAGAGCATGTTGGCGCCGTTCTTGTCCCAATAGGCCGAGTCGGCCCCTTCGACGAGGAAGGCGACTTCTTCCGAGGCCTCGATTTCGCCGCCGCCCGACAGGTCGATGACGCCGGAGTAACCGGTCTTGGCCTTCACCCCGGCGCCGAAGCCGAGCGAGAACGTCCGGGCCCGCGGAAATAGCACGAAGATCGCTGCCGCTGCCAACAAGCCGATGGGGACGACGTAGAAAAATTGCCGGAAATAGCCCGGGTAGAGGTTGCCCGTCAATCTCTGGCCGGATTCGTCGGGAAGGTGCAAGTTGGCGGCATTCAACCCGAGCAAGTACACGACCATGAAGGCGATGAAGGTCGCATAAACGAGCGGGCTCGCCGCCAATGAAATGCTGCCGACGGCGATGATGACGATGTTCAAGGCTGCGAGCCACTGCGAACGGCGCTCGTTCGCTTGCAGCATCAGGAGGGGCAAGGCTCCCGTGATCAGCTCGATCAACGCCGTGACGAAGCCGTCTACTCCGGAGAAAGTCGTCATCTGATAAATGAACGAAGTGACGATCGCCATGCCGAGGCCGAAGGACAGGGACCGGCGCCAGCGGCGCAGGCTCGCGCCCAAGGGCGAGACGAGGAGGAAGGCCAGCATCAAATAGGGCAGGACGACCACCGGGCGGCCGACTCCAGAGGCGAC
>JAYWBY010000657.1:0-9005 GCA_043781115.1 Pseudomonadota bacterium | reverse complement strand
GCCGACGAAGTCCTCATGACACAGAATGCGCCGGAGGTTCGGGTGGCCGTCGAAGCGAACCCCGTAAAGGTCGAAGGCTTCGCGCTCGAACCAGTTGGCGGACTTGTAAACCGAAGTCACGGACGGCACGGCGCCGCCGTCCGCGACGCGCGTCTTGACGCGCAGTCGTCTGCGGTCTTCCGGGTTGGCGTAGTGGTAGACGACGTCGAAGCGCTCGCCGCGCTCGGGGTAGTCGACGCCGCAAACGTCCATTAGGAACGGGTAATGTTTGTGGATCTCGCGCGTGACCTCAAGGAGAGACGTCGAGCGCACCTCGAAAACGTCTTCGTCGCCGTGCTTTGGATTCGAGCTCCATTTGAGCTCGGCGGCAGGGAATTTCTCGAGGATCTTCTTGGCCAAGTTCTCGTTAAAGGTCGGCGTCCCGGCGTCAGCAGCAGTCATCGATCCAGTGCTCCGGATGCAAGTCGAAGGGAAGGACTTGGGTCACTCCCCTAAACAGCTTGATAAGCTAGTCATATTCATCACTTCGCGCCAGCCACTAAGTTAACACCCGGTTTTCACGGCGGCAAGCGTTTCCCTCGCCGGCTCAAAATTCGATGGCGAGGATCTGGCCGTACAAAACGCCGCCGAAATCCGCCGACATGTCGCCCCAGTCGAAGCCCGACTTCTTCACGTGCATGTCGTGGACCTCCTTGACGGCGCCGATCGACAGCCAGAAGGCCGAGACCGCGAGGCGGCTGACGACGCCGGCATGGTGGTCTTTGGAGAAGAACTGGGCGAGCTTCAAGGTCGAGGCGACGCCGATCGTCGACACGCCGAAGTGGGCGGCCTTGTCGGCCTTCGGCAAGAAACTGTACGGGTTCGGGGGGCTCAGCTCTTCCGCTGAAGCCTCCGGCGTGGCTACGGCGAAAGCCGACAACATCCAGGCAATTTGGACGAAACGATGGACGGGACCAGCGGCGAAGCGGCTCATGGACGTCTCCAATCGGGATCCCCGAGACGCTAGCGCGTCATCGCGCTTTCGTCTATATTTGCCGCCCCATCGTCAGGAGACTTGCCCGTGACGTCGATCTCAGCTTCAACCCCTGAATACTTCAGTGCATTTCCCATGGGCCCAAAGCTCCGCTCCTACCTCGGCTTGAGTCCAGCGGCCGACGACCTACGTTATCTTCAACGCGATCCGGGGCTCGACACGTCTTTGGTTCATTACCTTAGGAGCCAGCACGATCTCGCCGCCGAGCCGCTAACCAGCGACGCCGTCGTTGATCTTTTGGACGAAATGCTGGCCATGGACCTCCCCGAGGCGGCACTTGATCTGGCGGCCGCTCGCCCGGACGTCCTAGAGGCGCGAGACTTTCGTGCCGAGCTGGCGGTCGGCGTCGCGGCCATGTTGGTCGGTCGTTTGGAGGACGCCGAAAAGCGACTGCGCGCCGCGCAGCAGACCCTCCCCGCGGAGCCCGCTCCGTACGTGAACTTGGCGCAGATCTTCTTGAGCCAGGATCGCCTCGACGAGGCCGAGCTCTGGTGCCTCACCGGCCTCGACGCCGAACCGAACCATTACGCACTTTGGGATTTGCTCGCGGAAATTCTGCGCGACCGTTATGGCGAGTACATGCCGGAACGCTTACTGCAACTGGCCGAAAAGCGTTGCGCCTGGGCCGGCCTGTCGCTCGCCGCGAACTTAACGACCACCGGCGACCGCTACCTCAAGGCCAATTTGCTGGAAAGACTCTACGCCCAAGGCGAACGCAACGCCGAGTTCCTGGTCGAGCTCACCGGCGCCTTCGGGATCTCGGGCGACTTCGCCAAAATCCCGGCGATCGTCTTTCAGGCGGAACGCGCCACCACCAAGGGTTTGCCGTGGCAGCTGCACGTCCACTGCGGGCAAGCGCAGCTGGCGCTCGGACAGGTCGACGCCTGTCTGCAAGCGTTGGCGAAGGCGCGCCACGACGACCAGTTGCCGCCCGAGGCGCGCGCGGGACTCTCCGAGCTAGAAGAGGAAGCGCTCGCGAGCCGAGAGAGCAGCGCCACGAGTTTGCCGAATTAAACGTTTACCCTGACGACGTTTTTTGCGATTCTTTTGCGGAATACCAAAGGGAGTTCCGCAAATGAGCTTGACGCCTATCAAGACGGCCGCAGCGCCTGCCGCCATCGGTCCTTACTCGCAAGCGATGCGAGTAGACGGGCTACTCTTCGTTTCCGGGCAAATCCCGCTCGACCCTGCCTCCGGCCAGCTCGTCAGCGGCGAAATCGAGGCAGAAACCCGTCGGGTCATGGAAAATCTCGCGGCGATCTTGAAGGCCGCCGGCACGGACTTCGACCGGGTTGTGAAAACCACAATTTTTTTGAAAGACATGGGCCATTTTCAAAAGGTCAACGAGGTCTACGGCAGCTACTTCAAGCCGCCTTTTCCGGCTCGCGCGACGGTCGAGGTGGCGCGTCTGCCGAAGGACGTGCGCGTCGAAATCGACTGCATCGCTAAGGTTTGATTGGAAATGTCCGAGAATTGACATTGGAGTCAGGAATTCTTCTGTGCTAACATTAATTTATAGAAACAACCTCTTAGCCGAATAAAATTTTGCTGGTGCATGCGTTGAAACTCTCGGCACGAAAATTAAAAGCTTACCTCATGCGGACGCTCCTCGCGTCCGCTTTGCTCGTTCCCGTAATCGTGACCAAAATGTCTCCCGCCGCTTTCACCACGCAAGAGTTGCGTAGTCACGTGGAAATCGACGGTGTTAATTACGGCGTCTTCGACAAGATCGAAGGTTTGAATGATTTACCGCAAGCGGCGACCGGCAAGACGCAGTCGTTCCGCAAAGTGAGTTTCCGCCGCGATTTCGTCACCGATCCGTCGCTCTATCTCTGGGCGAAGAACGTGATGCACGGCAGATCCGACTTGAAAGACGTGCATGTAGTGGTGGAAAATCGCGAAGGCGAAGAACTCTCCCGCTACGTTCTGAAATTCTGCCAGCCACTCTCCTGGACGGTGGAATCGGCGAACCCGGCATTAGGCGGCTTCCATGAAAAGATTGATATCGCAGTTCAGGAAATTGCCGTTTACTAACCGCGTCCTCGCCTCCGAGAATCTCCCTTTCACAGTCTTCGTCGCCACGGTTCTAGTCGCAGTGAGCTGTCAGCTCAGCCAGAAGACGGAACTCGAAACCGCGACGGACCCTGGAACGCGGGATCCAATGGCGCTCGACGTGACGCCGCCGCTAGCGCCGGAAGGCGCCCTCGCCGACACGCCTGCCGTGCCCGTGCTGGCCAAGAACGGCGGCCAGGCCGTGAAGATCGGCGACATCCTTGGCCTCGAGTGCGGCGCGACGCCTCAGCCAAGCGTCGAGCTGAAGACCTCGCTCAACTCGGCATTTGGCGCTTTTCCCGCGACATTCGTGCTCTCCGGCGAACCGGGCAAGGAAGTGTTGCGCGGCGAAGTCGAACACTTCCACTTGAGTTTCGCGGCGAAGAATTCGGTAAAGGCCGCGCTTATCGCCGATGCCTGCGCCGCAAAGAGCAAAGCGCAAGCGCTTACGCTCAGCGACCTCGAACTCGCTGAATGGCACGACTGGATGGCCCTCTTGGCGCCCGACTGCCGGATGCTCTCGGCGACGGAAGGCGGTTGGAAATGCCAATTGCCGGCCGCCGACGCCAAGACGGCGCGCGAGAACTTGACCGCGATTCAAACGACGATGATCAAACGCTGGAGCCGTCAACCTTATCTGCTCGCGCGGCGCGTGGCGCTCGGCATCAGCTTGGCGTCGGCGCTCGAGTCCGAGAAGAACGACAAGCAACTCGACACGCTTTGCAAGATCGTCAAGGCTTCGCTACCCGTCGAACTGCCCGCGACGGTGTCGAGTCTGCGCTGGCAGGTGGCGGTTTGCGGCAAGGCATCGGCGAGCCGGCGCGAGGCCGCGGCCTTCGGCTTGTCGAAGATCGTCACCGAAGTCGACTTCATGCGCCAACTCTTCGAACGCACCAGCCGCCTCGGATTCTTGGTCGTCCACATTCCAACCAGCGCCGCGCCGGCCAAGGAAATCTTGGTGAGCCTGACGCCGGAAGCCAACGTCGCCGACAATTTGACGAAGGCGACCTCGCGCTTCTGGAACGTCGAAAAGATGGCGACGCCAGGCGCCGCGGCGCCTGACGACTTGCCGCGCGTCTGCTGGCACCCGGTATTCGGCGAATCGATGGAGCTTTTGAAGCTCGCGCGCCAGCTGACGATGGCGGGCGAATCGTCCCGCGTCGCCTGCGCCGAGACGGACAAAGCCGGAGCCAAGCTCGCCACCGAGCGCTACTTCGCCGAGAGCAGCACTAGCGAAACGGAATTCGTCATCACCAACGGCCGCTCGAAGACGTTGCGTTTACCGACCGGGAGCTACAAATACACGCTGCGGCCCTTGCCGGATGATCCCGACGAATGGGATGACGCCTCGCAAGTCGTTTCGAAGGCGGTGGGTCAAATCGACTGGGACGCCAAGCGGCCGCGCCCGGTGATCTCCACTTGGTAAGCGGCACCTAATGCATTTCAGCCGGATCGTGCTGAGTTTGACCGGCGGTTTTTTCGCCGAGATCGTCAACAAACTCGTACCGCTCTTGATCCTCAGGTTTGTGGTCCAACGTTTGGGCGTAGACGGCTACGGCCAAGCGCAGTTCAGCTACTGGATGATCGACATGGCGGTGGCCTTCGTCGTCGCCGGCTACGCAACGGTCGCCGCGGTGGAAATCGGGCAAAACCGCGACGACCCCTTGCGCATGGCGCGCGTCATCAGCGAGGTTTTGTCGCTTAAGCTCGTTCACGCCGTCTTGGCTTTCCTGGCGTTGATGCTCACCTTTGCCGTACTGCCGTCTTACGCGCGGTACCAACCAGTCGTCTTAGCTTTGAGCTTCATCTTGGCGACTTCCGCCATCGACATGAGCTTCGTCCACGTCGGTACGAGCCGGATGTTTTCGCTGAGCGTCCTGACGATCAGCGTCAAACTAGTGAGCCTTGGGTCGATTTTGCTGTGCGTGCACACGCCCGACGACCTGATTCTCTTCGCGCTACTTTACTTCGGAGCCAATGGCGCCATCGGCCTCGGCAATTTTTTATTGAACGCGCGGCGGTTTCCGCTCATGCGTCCGACGTTGACCGCGCTCAAGACGCGCTTCACGCTGTCCCTGCCGTTCGCCGTAACCGCGTTCCTGTCCCTGTCGCTTGAACGCTACGACGTCTTCGTCATCGAACACCTGCTCGGTCCGACGGGCGCCGGACTCTACAGCGGTCCCGTGCGCATCGCGCAAGCCATGGTCAACGTCGTCTCGGTGATCGGCATGGTGTTCTTCGCGGAAGTCGTTGGCACGAAAGACAAGGAAGCGTTGACGCGCCATGTCAACCTTGCCTGTTGGGCAATGCTGGCCCTGCTGCTGCCCCTGGCGCTCGGCTCGTATTTCTTGGGCGGCGAGGTGTTGAACCTGCTACTCGGGCCAACGTTCAAGGATTTAGGTCTCGTCCTAACCGTGCTGTTGACGGCGTTGATTGCCAGTTCTTGGATCAACGTCTTCGGGCTGCAAGTGCTGATGTTTCATCGGCGCGCCTACATCATCAACGGCGTCCTTGCCTTGGCGACGGTATTTGGCATCGGTCTCAGCCTGATTTTGAAAGACCATCTAGGAATGATCGGCATCGCGGTCGCCACGCTTTCGAGCCGCACGCTGGCCGCCGTCCTTTTCCTCTTCTTCGCTCGCCGGTATTTGCTGCGCCTGCCATTCAGAGAATTCGTCCGGACGGCTCTTCCCACCCTGGGCATGGGTCTCGTATTGGCCTTTTTGCCGGCAGGAGGGCTTGCATTGAGCCTCGGCATCGGCGCCGCCGTCTACGGCGCGTTGCTCGTCGGACTCAACCGAGGCAAAATTCAAACCCTGGTCGCGACCGTGAAGCGCCGCGCCGTTTAGTTTTGGTAGCGTACCCGCAGCGTCTCGCCGGCGTCCCATTTCGGGTTGGCGAAGAGCCGCACCGCGTCATCGAAACCTTGGACATCAGCAAGGTATTCGTACTCGTTGCCTCGGTAAATCCGCGCCAGAACGCGCGCCGAAAGCGCGTCACGGTCGCTGGTCGCGGCGATTTGCCAACGACGCGGCAGGTAAACCTTCGCGCCCCCGCCCGGACCATTAAGCCTTTGGCCCCCGGAGAGGAACTCGGCGACGAAATCGGAGGGCGGGTCCGCATATAAGACCTCGGGCGCGCCGTCCGCCTGGATCCGGCCCTGATCTAGGACGATGATGCGGTCGGAGAGCGAAAGAGCCTCCTTCTGGTCGTGCGTGACGAGGATCGTCGTCAGACCGAGCTTCTTCTGCAAGCGCCGGATTTCGGAACCGAGATCTTCCCGAAGCAGCGCATCGAGGTTGCTCAATGGCTCGTCGAGCAGCAAGACCTTGGGCGTCGAGACCAGGGCTCTCGCCAAAGCCACGCGTTGTTGTTGACCGCCCGAAAGCTGATGCGGCATCCGGTCGCCAAAGGCCTTCATGCGCACTAAACCCAAGGCCTCGCCGATGCGTCGCTCGATGTCTACGGCCGCGAGCCTTGGTTTTTCGATCCGGAGTGGAAAGGCGACGTTCTCTCGCACGCTCAGGTGCGGCCAGACCGCATAATTTTGAAAGACCATGCTCATGCCGCGCCGCTCGGCCGGCACCAAGGGGCCCTTGCCGCAAAGAGGCACGCCCCCGAGCTCGATCATCCCGGAGTCGGCGTCCGGCAGCTCCAGTCCGGCAATGCAGCGGAGGATCGTCGTCTTGCCGGACCCGGAGGGGCCGAGGAGGGACAGAAACGTGCCCTTCTCCAGAGAGAACGAAAGCTGGTCGATCACTGGGGTCGAGCCGTAGGACTTCTTCAAATTTTCGAGGCGCAGATAGGACATCGTCATTCCTTAGTAGCCGACGCGACCGCGCGTCAACCAGCGGGCCACCTGATTGGCCAAGAGAATTAACACGAGCAATAAGATCGACAGGGCGCCGGCCGAGGCTTGGTCGGCATAATCCTGCAAGTCGAACAACACGGTGCCCAACGACCTGTAAGACGGGCTGGCGAGAAAGACCGACATAGTCAGCTCGCCTAAGATCGGAATCAAGACGAGGAAGAAACCACCGAACACTTCGGGTCTCAGGATTGGCAGGATGATCCGGCGCCAAAGCGTCGGTGTTGAGGCCCCAGCGAGGCGTGCCGCCTCGACCAGCGAGCCCCCAACGTTGCCGAAGCCGGTGCGCAAAGGCTGAAAAGCTAGGCTTTGGTGCTTGAGCAGCATCGCCAGCACCACGATCCAAGGCGTGTTGTAGAGGTTCAAGCCGAAGCGGCCGGAGCAGCTGACGATGAGGCCCAGCGCAATGATCGCCCCCGGGGTCGCCATCAGGATGGTGAAGGTGCTCTCGGCAAATTTCAGCTTCGCCGGACTTTTGTTTAGGAGAACGAGAAAGAGCACGGCGAAAAGCATGACGACGACGGCACTGAGCGATCCGTAAACGCCACTCCCCCACAAAGCCAAACGCGTCTCGGCCAAATCGAACAGGACGTAGTGATAAGCTCTTGCCGTCAGGCTCGAGAAGCAACCAAAGCCTCGTTGCTGCAAACAGCCGGGAGGGGTGACGGTCGTCACCGCCAGGCAAACGAGCGGCGCGACGAAACTCAAAATCTGGTAGACCGCGAATAAGCCGATGAAGGCGGCTAGGCGTAGGCCGGACGGCAGACGGCGGGCGCCGGACCTTCCCGCTTTGCCGGTCACGGCCGCGTATTGCCGGCTCTTTTCCGAGGCGCGGCCCAAGAGCCACAAGATCGGCAGAGTCAGCGCGAAGAGCACCAGTGAGTACGACGCGGCTTCCGGGAGGCCGTCGGCCCCGCCGACCTGGATAGCCTGATAAATCTTGTAGGTTAGAGGGAAAGCCCGGGCCGGCGCGCCGATCCACGCCGGGATCGCGAACGCCGAGAGATTCAGGGCGAAGCAGAGCCCAAATGCCGCGGCCAAGGTCGGCCGAAGCAGCGGCAGCTCCACCCGCCAAACGAGCGTTCGCGCCGGCGCCCCGGCCATACGCGCCGCCTCCGTGAAGGCTGGATCGAGCCGTGCGAGCTTATCCTCGAGCATTAACAAGGCTACGGGGGCATGAGCGACCATGTAGAGAATCGTCATGCCCGGCGAGCCGTAGAGTCCGCCGGGGAACTTCAGCCAATCATTGAGAAGTCCGGTACCGGGATTCCAAGCAATGACGTAAGCCGTCGCCAAAATGAAATTCGGCACGAGATAAGGCAAGAGAGCGAGCAGGCGCATTCCTCTCTTGCCTCGCCAGTCGTACATGGCGAACGGTCTCGCCAAGAGAAATCCGACGACCGTCGAGAGCAAGGCCGCGACCCCGCCGGTGCCGAGAGTCACCAGCAGAACCTTCGGGAACGAGTCGGCGGTGACGACCTCTCGGAGGTGCGCCACGTCCGCCGTCAGAAAAAGCGCCGCCAATGGCGCTAGAAAAAGCGCGATGACGCCGCCGAAACCGAGCCATCCTCCCATGCGCGCTCTACTCGAGGATCAGCTTGGCGTATTTCTTCTTGATGTCCTTCGACTCGCTGGCCACTTGGGTTTGGACCTCTTCCGTCCAAGGCGTCGACTTGGCGGTAACTTCGGCCAGCGGCCGGGCGCCTTCCGGAGCCGCCACTTTGGCATTCACCGAATACATGTAGCCATTGCGCAGCAAGTTCTGGCCCGCCTCCGACAGGATGAACTTCGCGAACTCGAGGGCGGCGTCGCGATGGGCGGCGTCTTTCAACACGACTTGGACGCTCGGAATGGGGATCGAGCCGTCCTCGGGATAAATGATCTCGATGGGGCTGCCGCGGTGTTGGGCGGCAAGCGCGTTCTCGAGGAGGACGATGCCGAGCTTCTTCTCGCCCGACTCGACCTTTTGGATCACCGTCGAATTGCCGCCGCTAGACGCTAAATTGTTGGCGCGGAGCTTCTCGAAGTACGCCCAACCGAACTTTTTGCTCA
>JAYWBY010000656.1:0-9028 GCA_043781115.1 Pseudomonadota bacterium | reverse complement strand
TCGGTGCCGATGGCGACGCTTGATGACAAACGCCAACGAATTCAGGGCTTCGTCGCGGTCGCCCTGTCTTCCATGGGTTTTGGACTCTTAGGAATTTTCGGCAAGGCCGCGTTCGCGCGCGGACTCGCGCCTGGCGAATACTTGAGCCTGCGCTTCGTTTGCGCCTCCGTAATTTTGATCATCGGCGTCGGCATCAGCCGGCCGCGGGCCTTCCTCATCGGCTGGCGAGCGGTGGCGGCATGCGCGGCGCTGGGGCTGATCGGCAACGTCGTCTTTTGCAGCCTCTTCTTTGAAGCGTTGAACACGATGTCGGCGTCCCTGACGGTGCTGATCTTTTATTGCAACCCGCTGCTGATCGCGCTCGGCGGTTGGTGGGCCTTCGACCAGAAGCCAGGAGTCCGAACCCTTCTGAGTTTGCCGGTCGTCAGCATCGGCCTCTTGCTGCTCGTCGGCAACGATCTGTCGTCGGGAAACGCTCGCGGGGCGCTTTTGAGTTTCATCGCGGCCTGCGTCTACGCCGTCGACGTGCTTGCCTCCAGCCGCTGGCTAAGGCAAGTTAATCCAATTATTGCAACTACTTATATATTGAGCTTTGGAGGCCTTGGCTTGACGGCGCTGAATCTAAAAAGCCCCGATGCCGCCTTCGCAAGCTTTGTAGCGGCCTGGCCCCTGGTCGTCGGCGTCGCGACGGTGTCGACGGTTTTGCCGATGGTGCTCCTGCTGTGGGGCCTCCGGCGCGTTTTACCGGCGGAGGTCGGCTTGCTTAGCACCGTCGAACCAATCACTGGCGTCGTAGTCGCTCAACTCTTTCTCGGCGAGCGACTGGCCGGCTTGCAGTTGGTCGGCGCCTGCGCCGTGCTCGCCGCATTGGTGTTCATGGCTTTTGACCGGCCGCCAGCGCCCGCGATTTGTGTTGATGCGGCTCGGCGCGCGCCGGATCCTCGGGCCAGTAGTGGCGAGGGTAGTTCCGGCCCAGGTCCGACCTGAGCGCCGGATAGCTCCGCTGCCAAAAGCCGGCAAGGTCGGCCGTGACTTGCACCGGGCGCTTGTTCGGTCCGAGCAGTTCGACCGTGAGCGGCAGGGCGCCCGAGCAAAGAGCCGGCGACCGCGTCAGCCCGAAGAAGTCCTGCATCGTTCCCGACACGTACGCGGGGCGCTCGACCTGGTAGTGTACTTTCAACGTCCGGCCGTTGCCGAGCGCTACTTCCAGCGGAAGTTCCTTGCGCAGTTGGGCGGCCTGCTCGTACGGCAACTGCTCCTCGATGTAGGCCAAGAGCGACTTCGATGCGATCTCTTTGAAGCTCCGCTTTTGCTCGACGATGGCCGCTTGCAGGAGTTCGAGCATCTCGCCTTCGAAGACCGGCAGCTCCACCTCCGGCCAGCGTTCACGGAGCAACTTGGCGCGGACGTGATAGGTCGTAAGGTCAGAGGCATCGTCGAAGGGCTTCGGCCACCGCTCGGCGAGTTTCGACCGGAGGAGTTCCTCGATGCCGGCGGCATGGGCCTCGCCGACCGGGACGCGCTGGTCTCGCACGACGATCTCGCCGTAATAAACTCTTTGCATAACGTCGACGCGCTCGGCTTCCGGCGTCCACACCGTTTCGACGTCTTTGCGCAAGAGCGGCGAGGGGCTGCCGAGCAGCGTCTCGACGCTCAGACCCGCAGCGACGTAAATGACCGTGCCCCGGTCGGCGCTGCGGCTTTGGTTCTCGGCGGCATCGAGAGCCAGAATGAGCTCCTGGTCCTTGACCACCGACGACTCGGCGAGCATGCCCCCTCGGCCCATGCAGAAGTTGTAGAGCGTCGGTTCCTTGTCGCGCTTCAGCTTTTGTCCCGCCCGGCGAAGCGCCACGCGGTCAGGGAATCCGGCGAGGAGGCAGGCGCTCAAGATCCCCGGGTGAACTTCTCGCGCGCTCGCGAGTCGCCCGATGCCGAGGCGCGAGGCCAGGTTTTCGTAAAGATTTTTCACCCTCTGGGCCCGGCCATGGTCGATGGCGCCTTCCAGGACCCGCGGGGTGATAGGCTCGCCACGCGCCAACTTCACCAAGAGGTCGAGCTGAAAGTGGACGTCGCTGTCCTCGTGGGTCACGGCCTGGAGGTTCCGGCCGAGGATCATGCGCTCGCTGACGAGACATGCCGCGCCCAGCGCCAACTCGGCGACGCCGAGTTCCTGGCCCTTGACGATGATTGCCGCGAGCCGAGGATGCAGTGGAATCTTTGCCATCCGCTCGCCGCGCGGAGTCAGCGCCAGCTCGGAGTCGACGACGCCGAGATTTTCCAGGAGCTGGCGCGCGGCGGCGGCGGCCTTGTCGTCAGGCGCCTCGAACCACGGTAGCGCGGTCTTCAGTTCGCACGCCGGCTGACGCAGCGCGCGGCGTAACGCCAAGACGTCCAGCGCCGTTTCGGCGAGATCGAGCCTTAGTATGTCGGGGGCCGCGAACGGCGGTCGCCCGAGGTAGTCGCCCTCGGAGTAAAGGCGATGCGCCACGCCGGGCGCCGTTCGGCCGGCGCGCCCGGCGCGTTGGATGCACGAAGCTTGGCTGATGCGCTTGACGTCGAGCGTCGGCATGCCGCTCCAGCTGGCGTGCGCCGCGATCTTGGCTTTGCCGGAGTCGACGACCCCCGTGACGCCGGGAATGGTCAACGAAGTTTCGGCGACGTTGGTCGAAAGGATGATCTTGCGCCGCGACGACGGCGCGAAGACCCGCGCCTGTTCGCGAGGCGGCAGCTCGGCGGAAAGCGGCAACACGTCGGCGCCGTGCTCACGGGCCAAGGCCGCCAAATGGTCCGCGGTCCGCCGAATCTCTTGGATGCCAGTGAGGAACACCAAAATGTGGCCCGGGCATTCGGGATCCTTCAAAAGTTCGCGGACGCTCGCTTCTACGGCGGGCTCGAGCGGCGCCTCCTCGACCTTCGGCCGGTAAACGACGCGGACCGGGTAACTCCGACCTTTGACGTCGAAGACTGCGGCGTCGGGCAAGTAGCGTTCGAGCGCCGCCGTGTCGAGCGTCGCCGACATGATCAAGAGCTTTAGGTCGGGACGCACGTCTCGTTGAATCTTGGCGACGACGCCGAGGGCCAGATCGGTGTTTAGATGGCGCTCGTGAAACTCGTCGAGGATGATCACCGAAATTCCGGGCAGCTCGGGTTTGCCGAGGACCATGCGCAGGAACAAACCTTCCGTGACGAAGTTGACGCGAGTCGCGTTCGAGACTTTCGCCTCGAAACGGATCTGGTAGCCCACGCGCTCGCCGACCGCTTCGCCGAGTTCGCTGGCGACCCGTTCGGCCGAGAGCCGCGCGGCTAGGCGGCGCGGCTCGAGCACGATGATGCCCCCTGGAACGACGTCTAGCAGCGCCGGAGGCACGCGCGAGGTCTTGCCGGCGCCTGGCTCAGCCTTGAGAATCACGGAAGATTTCAAGCGGATGGCAGCGCGAATCGCAGGCAAGTGGGCGTCAATCGGCAGGACTTCGATCATTGCCCAACTATAGATCAGACGAGCAACGAAGGTCGACGCTTTCCCCCAAAGTATCCCGGTTGATACCTGAATCGCCTTGACGGTTTCCGGCCGACCCGGCACGCTTCAAGACAGCACTACTCAAGGTTTCTGGGGGATTCCATGTTGATGTTCGGTCGGTGGACCGGCGCATGAATCTAAGACCTTCGCGGCGACGTCGTCTCGCTCCGCTGGCCGCGGCCACGGCATTGGTCCTTTGTCTCTATCCCCTTTGGGCGAAGAAGCAAGCGGAAGACCGCGCCATCGCCGATCGTCCGGTGCCGCAGCCTTTGCCGCACGAGCCGGAAGCCCCGCAACTTCCTGCGGCCGACCCGTCGGACGGGACGGCGCTCGCCGACGTCGCACCGGAGACCGACGACGTCGTCGACGAACTGACGCCCGAGCAGCAGCTACAGATTGCCGCGGGCGCCGACTACATCGACAGTATCCGCCGCATTCCCGGCGCCGCGCCGCTAGTCGACGAGATCATCGATTACTTGAAGGAAGACGGCGAACCGGACGATTTTTCGCTGAGTGATTTGCCCGTGGACGACAGCGGCATGATATCGCTAGACGGCGTCGCCTCGGAGAAGATGATCAAGAACCCCGCGATCCGCGCCAAGTGGGACCAGTTGATGGCGCTTATCGCCTCGCACCCGCCGTCGGCCAGGAATTAGACGATTCGTCAAGTTCCGAGGATTTTGCCAATCTTTTCTCGCGGGAACTCCTTTGACGCTAAGGCTCCGCTAGCCGGGCTCCGATCAGGAAGCATGAGCGCTCTCCTGAAAATCATTCCGCCAGACGATGCTTTCGCTTTGGATGACGGCACCCTGCGTCTCCTGCAAATCATCGAAGCCACCGTCGACGAAGTCGAGCGCCTCGGCGCCATCAACGAGCTCGCCCAGTCGCGCCAGCGTGACGCGGGCCGCGTGCTGACGGAGACATTCGAACGCTGCATGTGGCGCAGCACGAAGTTGGCGATCATCCGCGCGCTCGGACCAATGCGCCTTTTGCGCACGACTGAATTTCTCATCGACCTGGCGTCGAATCGCGACGATTTGGCCTTCGCTGCGGAAGCAATCCTGGCGCTCGGCTCGAGCGACGACCCGTTGGCCGGCGAATTTCTGCTGAGCATTTTGGGAGAACGCGACCACCCGCTTCACCGGGAAACGGCCATCGCTCTCAGCCAACTACTGGTCTTCCCTTGCGAGGACGAGCTCAGCGCCATGTTCGATCGCCCGGAAAGCGAGCTTTCGCCGGCGCTCCGCCAGTACCTGATCCTCGCCCTCGGTCGGCGCGGGCACTCGACCGCCTGGGGCCGCATCAAGCCCCACCTCACAGCCGACTCCACCGCCAGCCAAGAAGCGGGCGGCCCCGTTTTCAACGCTGCCGTCGTCGCGGCGGGAATGGTCGGGGGCAAAGACGCGCTTGATACACTGCACGGGCTCGACACGCGCTACCGCTTCTTCGTTCATCACCTGAAACTCCTGTCGACTGAGCGCATCGAACTTCGGCTCAGGCGCTCGGTCGAAGACGCCGTCACGGCGCTGCTCTCCGCCAAAGAAGAGCCCGAGCTGCAGCAGGCTCTGCAGTTTCTCCGCGAGTTTCCGGTCGCCGAGAGCTGGGAGGCCTTCAAGCTCTTGGGCCACGATCTACCGCCTGGAACGCAGGTGCGCGTCCGCGTCCTACTGTTCGACGCCGAACGGGCCGCCGACGATCTGAACTATTTGATAGGACATTGGGGCGCCGTTGACTGGGGCTGGGCCTCCGGCCTCGTTCGCTTGCACGAGCAACAAGGCGCCGGCGCGGTCGACACGCTGAAGAAAGCTTTGCCAGCCGATGCGCTCTGCGCTTTATTCATGCGGCTCCGCTCGGCTCAAAGTTTCGCGGTCTTAGCCGCCATAGTCACCGACGAGCAGCAACGCATCGAGACCCGGACGAAGGCGGTCAACGCCGTCGTGGCGCAAGCGAAAATGACGCTGCGGGGTTCGAAGACCGCATTGGAAGCCGCGGGACTTCTGCTCGAACTGTTCAAATCGGTGGAATCGCGGGAGCTGAAAGGGCGGATCGTCCGCGCTCTCGGCCAAGTGCGGCATGAAAGCGACGCCTTTTCGATGTCCTTGGCGGCAATGCTGAAGGATCAAAGCATCGACTCCGCCTCGGTCTATGCGGCATTGGGGCGCATCGGCACGGACGAAGCGGTGCGGATCATCCTCAGGCGCCTCAGTCGCGTGATGAACAACTCGGCGCACGTTCAGGAAATCGGTCAAGCCCTGAGTGCTTTGGCCCACATCGGCAAGTTGCCGCGTGGCGAGGATTTGCCCCTGGTGCCGGAAGCCCTTTGGCCTACCGTGTTGGTGCCGCTTCTGACCTTGCTCGCCAGTCAGGGGCATCAGGTCTATGACTCGCTAATCCTCGCGGGCCTCGCCGCGCCGGACTTCCAAACCCGCATTCTCGCGATCGCCGCGGCCAAGCACGCTCCGCGGCCGCTGCTCCAGGCCCAACTCTTCGCCGCGTTGAACGATCCGAGCGCCAGCTTGGTCGGTCGCGCCGTCGACAGCCTCTGCGTCGCCGCGGACCTTGCGGGACACCGGCAACTCGTCGCGTGGGCCGGCGAACCAGGGAGGCCGCAAGGACTCGTGCTGAAAGTCATGCGCAGCCTAACTCCGACCGCAGCCGACTACGCCGTCTTGGTGCGCGATTTAGACCGCCTGATTCTGCGAGGAACGAACGCCTTTACCAACGCCGAGGTGCGCGCCGGAGCGACGAACCTCCGCGACAATTTGCTGCTTCGCCGCCTCGACCTCGGAAGCGTCGATATGCCGTCGAAAAAGGCGGCGGTCGCCCACTCCCTCGACGCAGCGCTCGCCGAATGCATCGACGGCTACGACCAGTACAACGAGACAGTAAAAACTGTCCTCCGCAACGCCGAACTGACGTTTAAACACGCCGACCTCTTCGACGACCGCGTCGACAAGTCCACCGTCGTCGTCGAGTTCGTCAAGTCGATCGACCTGCTCCTCCAGGAGAAAGTCGGCGCCCCGATCTTTCTCGACCAGCAATCGGACCTGATGTCGCGAATGCAGTCTCGGGTCGTGCACCTCCAACTGGACGACGATTCGGTGCCGGCGGCGCAGCTCGTCAAAGACCTGCAATGCGGTCTCCATTTCAGCGCCGACGCTTTCCCCGCCCATAAACTCGCCGGCCTGGCGCGCGCCATCATCTCCGGCAAGATCCTCCGCGAGCAATACGCGACGATCGACGGACTGCGCGCTTGGGCGTTGATCCTGCTGGTCTTTGCTCGGCGTTTCAAGTTCCGGCAGTCGGCCGTCGAACCGCTCTTGGCGACCAAGAATCCCTTCAACCCGTTCGTCTGCGAACTGGCTTTCGATTTGAATCAGCTGCAAGAACTTCGCAATCAAGCCGCCCACCGCGCGACGATGCTGCAGTCGGTCAAGCTCGTCGAGATCCGAAGCTATAGCTTCAAGGTTTTGAACGACCTGAAGCGGGCCCTCGGCTAAGCCTGCCTTGCGAAACTCCTAAGCTTTAGCCAAGTGCAGGATGAAGGCGTACATCAGCGCCACCTTGCGCAGCACGTCGAAGCGCCCAGAGGCGCCGCCGTGGCCGGCCCCCATGTTGACGTCGAGGAGCAGCAAGTTGTCGTTGGTCTTCAGTTCGCGAAGCCGCGCCACCCACTTGGCCGGCTCCCAGTAGGGGACGCGCGGATCGGTCAAGCCCGCCAGCACCAACAGGTGCGGGTAGGCCTGCGCCTTGACGTTGTCGTACGGCGAATAAGACGCAATATAGTCGTGCGCTGCCCGACTCTCGATGGGGTTGCCCCATTCCGGCCACTCCGGCGGCGTCAGCGGCAGATCTTTGTCCCACATCGTGTTGAGTACGTCGACGAACGGCACGTCGGCGATGACGCCGAGAAAAAGATCTGGAGTCATGTTGGCCGCGGCGCCGACGAGCATTCCGCCGGCGCTACCGCCGTGAGCGACGATGCGGCCGCGCGCAGTGATCTTCGCCTTGGCCAAATGTTCGCCGCAGTCGATGAAATCCTCAAAGGTTCGCTTCTTGGTCATGAGCTTTGCGGACTCGTACCACTCGTAACCCTTGTCTTTGCCTCCGCGAACGTGGGCGATCGCATAACTGATGCCGCGATCGACCAGACTCAAGCGGTGCGGACTGAAGCTCGCGGGCATGGCGCGGCCATAAGAGCCGTAGCCATAGAGAAGCAGCGGCGCGCCTTCTTTGAATTTCATTTTGTGGCGCATCAGCGTGATCGGCACCTTTGCGCCGTCGCGGGCGGTGGCCGTCAGCCGCAGGATTTCGTAGTCGTCCTTCTGGTGACCGCTCGGAACCTCTTGCCGCTTCAGGAGCCGCCGGGTCTTCTTCTCCATGTCGTAGTCGTAAGTTTCTTCCGGCGTCGTCATCGACGAGTAGGAAAAGCGCAGGACTGCGGTGTCGAACTCGAAGCCGCGCTGCAGCGACAAGTGATAAGCGGCTTCCTCGAACGCGACCTCGTGCTCGGCGCCCGTCGGCAAGTGCCGCACGGACAAGCGCGGCAGTGCGTCGACCAGTTCCAACCGCACCAAATAGTCCTTGAACATCAGCACGCGTTCAATCAAATGCCCAGGCTGATAGGGGACGAGGTCCCGCCAATGCGCCCGGCCCGGGTCGTTGACCGGCACGGTAACAAGGCGGCCGTCCTTTTGCGCGCCCTCGTGAACCGACAGGTAGAAATCGCCGTCGTTGTGCGTCAGATCATAAATGACCCCAACCTTGCGAGCTTCGACGCAGCGAAACTCCGCGGTGTCGTCGGCGGCGGGCAGGACGTGCACCTCGGCCGAGACGTGGTCGTGGGCTTTCAGCAGGACGAACTCTTGGCTCTCGCTCTTTTCCAGCGCCAGGAAAAAACCGACGTCGGGTTCTTCGTAAAGCACGGGGTCGCGCTCTTGCTTATGGCCAAGGCGATGGCGCTTCACCCAGCGCGACCGCTGCTGCTCGTCCATAACGGCGTAATAAAAGGTATGGCTGTCGTTCGACCAGACGACGCCGTGGCTCGAGTCGGTCAGCACGTCGCTCAAGTCGACGCCGCGAGCGATGTCTCGCACGCGCACTTCGAAACGCTCCGACCCTTTGAAGTCGACGGCGTAGGCCGCAAGCCGATGGTCTGGGCTATGGACGACGCTCGCCACTTTGCAGAAGGCCTTGCCATCGGCGAGCACGTTGACGTCGAGCACGACTTCGACCGTCTTGGCGGCGTCGAGCGAGCGCCTGAGATAGACGGGATATTGCCGCCCTTGCTCGAAGCGATGAAAGTACTCGAAGCTGCCATCTTTCATCGGCACCGACGCATCGTCCTCTTTCAAACGACCTTTCAACTCCTTGAACAGCTCTTCTTGGAACGCCTCGGTCGACCGCATCTCGTCTTTGAGGAAGGCGTTTTCGGCGTCGAGGTAGGCCTTGATTTCGGGATCGAGGCGGCTTGGCTCGCGCAGCACGTCCTGCCAATTCGGGTCCTTCAAC
>JAYWBY010000655.1:0-3265 GCA_043781115.1 Pseudomonadota bacterium | reverse complement strand
CTTTCAGCCGTGGGCGACGAATGGATTACCGACGTTGAGTCCGGAGAATCGTAAGCAGGGAGGCAAGAGAAGGCGCGGCGCACGCCGAGGCCAGCGCCGCGAACTGCCGGACGCTCCCCCCGTAAGTGCCGAAGCGCGCCTGCGTCTAGAGAAATCCCTCGACGACGGCGAGTACATCGTCTTCGACATCGAGTCGACCGGCGGCAATCCCGAAAAGAACGGCATCACCGAAATCTTCGCGATCCGCTACATTGGCGGCGAGCCGAAGGACACGTTCTACAGTTTGGTGAACCCCGGGATCCCGATTCCGCCGATCGTCCGGCGCATGACCGGGATCAATAACCAGATGGTACGTAACGCGCCGCGCATCGCCGACGTCATGCCGGGTTTCGTCACGTTCATCGGCACCGGCGTCCTGGTCAGCCACAACACCATCGGCGACATGAAGTTCGTGCGCTACTTCGCCAAGCAAACCGCCGACGTCGACCTCGAGAATTTTTATCTTTGCACGCACCTCCTCGTCGAGAAGCTGGCCCCGGAAGCTCCCGACAAATCGCTGAAGGGTCTGGCCGAGCATTTTCAATTGGCGAAGGGCGAACTGCACCGAGCCGAAGCCGATGCCTACGTCACGCTCGATCTCTTCAAGGTGCTCGTCGGCCGCTTGAAAGAGCGCAATGTGCGTCGCATCGAAGAAGCGGTGCGGCTCCAGGGCGACCTCGAGTCCGGCATGCGCCTTGGCTGGGGCGTCAAGCCCGGGTCCCTGGAATCGTTGCCGAATACGCCGGGCGTCTTCTATCTGCACGATCACGACGGGCGCCTGCTCTTTTTCAGCAGCGCCATGAACGTCGCCAGGGAAGTGGACCGCCTGAGTTCGCTCGATCAACTGCCGCGCCAACTCCTGCGCCTTGTCCTGAAGTCTTACGAGATCAAAGGTCAGCGCGCCGGCAACCCTTACGAAGCGATGCTGCTTGAGTGCGACGACATGCAAAAGCACAAGTTGCAATTCACCCCGCTCGCTTTCCACCAACGCACGGTACAAGCACTCTTCATCGCGGAAGACCAAAACGGCCTCCGCCTCGGCGTCGGTCAGCTGGAAGAAGGCACCAAGTACGCCTTCGGCCCCGTCCGTGACCGGCGCATCGCCGGCGAGATCCTCGAGTCATTGGCTCAAGTCTTTGGTCTAAAGACCGCGCGCGACGGCTTGATCGTGTCGCGCGAGCACGAGGCGTTGCTTTTGGCCTTCTTCAGCGGCGGCCTCGAGAAGGACCTAGAATCGGCACAGAAGCAAAAGCGCGCCATCCGCCTTTGGTTCAAACCGACCGAGCGGCGGACCTTGGCCGAACGCGTTCGTATCTTAAAGGGTCTGGCGGCGATCAAGCTTCCGCCCCGCTTTTCTTCGCTCTTGGACCGCTCCGGGCTCCTCGTCGTCCCCGACGTCGTCGCCGGCGGCTGGCAAGTGCACAGCCTGGTCGCCTCGCGGCCGCGCGCCGTAACGGCCCTCAAGGGCGACCCGCAGACGAAGCTCCATCAAGGGGGCTATGCCAAACGCTTGGCGGAGAAGATCCGCCGCGACCTCGACACGCTCGAACCGGCGGCGATGACGGCGTACGAAGTGAATCGCATCAACGCGACGCTTTGGTGGCTCTTCAACGGCAAATCGGACGGTCGCTTCGTGCCGCTGGCCGAGATCGAGGCCGGTGGCGCGGCGGCCGGATTTGGCGACGAGCCTGCGCCCGCAAACGAGGAATAGCCTTCCATGCCTCAGCCTAATACCTATGACGTTTGTGTCATCGGCGCCGGCCCTGCTGGGTTGACCGCGGCCTACTTGCTCGCGAAGAAGGGCAAATCGGTAATCGTCTTAGAAGCCGATCCCGACCGCGTGGGCGGCATTTCGCGCACGGTTTCCTATAAGGGTTACCGTTTCGACATCGGCGGCCACCGCTTCTTTTCGAAGGCCCAGGCCGTCGAGGACTTTTGGAGCGAGATCCTCCCGAACGATATGATCGAAAGGCCTCGGTTATCCAGGATTTACTACCGAGGGAAGTTTTTCGCTTACCCGCTTAAGGCTTTCGAGGCGCTGACCAAACTCGGCATCTTCGAATCGATTCATTGCGTGCTGTCCTACGTCAAAGCTCGCCTTATGCCGGTGAAAGATCCGACCAACCTTGAAGACTGGGTGTCGAACCAATTCGGCAGCCGCCTCTTTTCGATCTTCTTCAAGACCTACACGGAAAAGGTCTGGGGAATGAGCTGCAAGGAAATCTCCGCCGATTGGGCGGCGCAGCGCATCAAGGGTCTCTCGTTAAGCACCGCGATCCTCACCGCGATCTTGCCGAAGAAGAAACCGAAGAACCGTAGCGACGTGGTCAAAACCCTGCTCGACTCCTTCCGCTACCCGCGCCTAGGTCCCGGCATGATGTGGGAAACGTGCGCGAAGCAGGTCGAAGCGCTTGGAGGCAAAGTCGAACTCAACCGGCGCATGACGCGCTGCAAGCTGGCCGACGGCAAGTGGCAGGTCGAGTCTGTCGCGACCGTCGGCGGCGGCTCGCCACGCACCGTCTTCGCGACGCACATCATCTCTTCCGCTCCTCTTTCCGAACTCGTCTTGAGCCTCGAGCCGAAGGCCTCACCGGCCGCGGCGAATGCCGCAAAATCGCTTATATACCGCGATTTTCTGACGGTCGCCCTGATGTTGAAGGACGACGACCGCTTCGACGACAACTGGATTTACATCCACGACCCTTCGGTGCAAGTCGGGCGCGTCCAAAACTTCAAGTCCTGGTCTCCCGAGTTGGTCCCCGAGCCCGGCTTCGTTTGCTACGGCCTCGAGTACTTTTGTTTCGAGGGCGACGGCCTCTGGACGAAGAGCGACAAGGACCTGATCGCCTTGGCGACGAAAGAGCTGATGGCCATCGGCCTCGCCAAAGCCGAAAACGTCGTCGACGGCCACGTCGTCCGTCAACAGAAGGCATACCCGGTCTACGACGACGTCTACAAAAGTCATGTGCAAGTGATTCGCGAGGAACTCGCCGCTAAGTTTCCGCGGGTTCACGTCGTCGGCCGCAACGGCATGCATAAGTACAATAACCAGGACCACGCGATGATGACCGCGATGTTGACGGTCGAGAACATTATTGCTGACAGAGCGAGATTCGACATCTGGGAGGTCAACCAGGATGCTGAATATATCGAGGCGGGGATGGTTGGCGCTCAGGCCGCGCTGGCCTCTGAACGCGCCGTACCTGAAAAAATTAATTCGGGACAC
>JAYWBY010000654.1:0-3272 GCA_043781115.1 Pseudomonadota bacterium | reverse complement strand
ATGAAGCGAGTATCAATGGAGCCGTTGACTACGACTGGAACACTAATGATGTGCCCACCTCTATAGTCGAAGGGTACAGTTTGCGTCATTGCCATGTCGGCTTTAATTTGCGTCTCTGACTTCGCGTCTGATGCGTCTGACATGGTTGTGCAACCTGTGTAAAGAAAGGAACTTGTCGCGGACATGGTGAGTGCCGCAATGTATCGGGATGTGCGCAACGAAAAAACCCTCTCTAACTCAGTCGTCATGACTGTGCAAAACGAATTAAGCGATCGTACTTACCTTTATCCGCTTCTCGAAGAGCTGCCAAATATTCTTTTCGAGCGTCAGAATCGTTTACCAGACTCGATGAAATTCCCCATTTGAGAGAAGGCTCTTTGCCGAACTCCAACAGCAAATCAGCCGCCAACCTACTGAGGCGACCGTTACCATTTGGAAACGGGTGGATTGAAACCAGCCGATGATGAAATCGAACGGCTGCCTCGACCGGCTGATACGTTTTATGTTTATTCCAATAAGAGATATCATCGCACAAGTTTTTCAATTGCTCTGGAATTTGCTGCCACGACACACCAAGATTTGTTTCATGCTGACGAAACTTTCCAGCCCACTTCCAGGTTAGATCAAACATCTTTCGGTGAAGGAGTTTGATGCCCTCGATGGTCACCAGGTCTTGCTTCAGCTTGCGACTTTTTGATGCCCAGTCGACCGCAAGTTGAATATTCGTCTGTTCGAACTCGTTAAGTTCGCTCTGCATCGTGAGCCGAGGAATCAGACCGCGGGCCGAATCCGGATCAAGGGGTGTCGCTCCTTCTGGATACTTGATTTCCACTAGTCTTGACCCCACAAACGCTTGTCGAGGTTGCCGATGAGTTCGTCTGCGAATTCACGGATCTGCTGATCGCGTTCCTTCTTTGCGATTGCTTGGTCCTCAAGCCCCATGGTTCGCGACACTTTACTGACAAACTCTGTCGCTATTTTGAGTGCCCTTTCTTGTAGAAGGGATTCAAGAGTACCTTGCGATGAATTAGGCAAAACGGCGTAGACAACTCGGCAATCGATCGCATCTGCAATCCGTCGTAAAGTGCTAAGCTCTATCGTTTGCTTCCCTTCGCTAGCCTCCAGCTTCTGGAACGCTTGACGGCTAATTCCAAGCCGTTTTGCAAACTGTGTCGGTGACACCCCTAAAGCTTCACGGATGTCCCGAATCCATCCGTGACTCGGAATAGCAACATCTGCTAATGGCCGAAGCTTTCCGTATAGAGAATCGAGCTGCCGCCGCCGCAATTTCTTGGTCTTATTTTTTCGTTTATCCATGCTTCTATCGTAACCCACAGGTTGCTATATTTCAATATTTTAGCAACCTATAGGATGCGTTTTATACGAAATATGCATCTTATAGGTTGCGTGACAATGACCCCACAATGAGGATTTTCATGCTTTTCGATACCTAACCACACCAATTCCAGCTTAGATCGGCCTGTCGGATGATGATTTAAGTGCCAATAGATACTAGACTATATGTCTCTGTACTACTCACCTCCTACGTCCCTACGCATGGGCGGCATGGGCGGGATGATGTAATTTTCCTCTAGAGATTTCGCCGGTTTGCGCCGGCAAAATCTGAATCGGCACGAAAATTCGGCACGATTTCGGAATCACTTCGAGTTATCCACAGCTCTAGATCTAAAAGAAGACCCAAGTCAGGTTCGCCTGGCTTGGGTCTTTACCGTCCAGTGCCGTCGAACCTAGGCCCGTCCTCCCGAAATCACCTGGAGACGGAACGGCTGTGCCGGCTTTTGAGGCTGGCATACAACCGACTGCTCCTCCCCTTTTGGGGAAGACGATCTCTGAGCCGCTCCAGGTGCCTCTGAGGCCTTTGCCACCTTCGACACTGGGGTCGGCACCTGTCCGTCCCCGACCGCTCTCTGTAAGCTGCCAACGTCCTGGAAGGGCACCTCTCCCTGAGCCTTGAGATGGCTGTTTCCTGCGGCTTGTCGGCGATCGTCAGCGCAAAAGTATGAATATTCCTCGCTCCGAGCTCGGCGACAGCCTGCCGCACGTCGCGGGCTCCGTAGGATCCGTCATAGTGGTCGAAATCGGTAGGCTTGGCGTCGGTAACCACCAGCAGCATATTTTGCTTGGCTCGCAGTTGGCCCAAGCGGAATCCGGCGTGACGCAGCGCGGGCCCTATACGGGTATAGCCCTCTGGCTTTAAGGCTCCGATGTTTCTCCGGACAAATGCCGGGGGCTCCGCAATTTTTTTTAGCACCCGGTAGCAACACTCATGACGAGTAAAGCTATGGAAAGCCCCGACGCTCCACTGACACTCCATGCCGTCGAGGGCATAGCTCAGGATCACTGCGGCCTGCTGCACAACGTCCAACACTCGTCGTCCGGCAACCCAAGATTCAGTCGACAAGCTCGAGTCACATAAAATCGTCAGCGCAAAGTCGAGGTCGACGCGTGACCGTTTGAGATACAGCGCATCGCTCGCATGCCCTCCCCGCCGCTGATCGATGTGACTGTCTATGAATGCAGGGAGATCCAGTTCGGGGCCGTCAGTTTGACGCCGCCGCCACTGGTAGCTGTTAAAATGCTGTGCAAGCTGAAGCTGAAGCGACTTGCCCCTCTCCTTGCAGCGTGACAATGACTCGGCCGTGAAAGCCGCCATTCCGGGCGAAGGATCTTGGTCGACGCTATCCTCTCGGACCCGGCACCAGTCGGCAAGATAGCGGCCCTTGCCTGCGTGCCATTCGGGATAGCGAAACACGGCAGAGTGCGCCGTCTCCGCTGCTGCGGCCTCAACTTCCGCGTTCGTCGCATGCGGTCCCTCGACAAAGCCGCCACCGGTTTGATCCGTTCGCACTACCGTATTGAGGTTCAGATCCTCTAGGGCTCGTCCGTGCTGATCCAGCTCGTCTTCCCCATCTGTCTCTTTGTTGCCCCCGGTGTAGTCATCGAGCGTATGAATTTTCTCGAACGTATGGACCAGAGGATTCATTTCTTCGTCGTCAAATTCTACCCGGCGGACCTCGGTAGGCTGCTTTCGGCGCGGCAGGGATTTTCCCTCGCTACCGGAGCTGCTGCCAGAGTTGGGAGAGCGCGTTGCCTGAAGCATCAAGAGCTGAACATCGCCCTTGGCGGGAGCGACAAAGAGTAACAACTTCCGCGCGACGTCAGCATGTTTGTCATTGCTCAGCGCTACCACTCTGAGGCGACTCGAGATCTCGGGCAAAAAATCATCAACACCGGGCTCGTGGGGTGAGTCA
>JAYWBY010000653.1:0-3274 GCA_043781115.1 Pseudomonadota bacterium | reverse complement strand
GACTTCTCTCAAGGTCCAACTCCTTCGATTTAACGTACTTCCAAAGCACATTGGCGGTTTCTGCGACATAAAGCTCGGGCACTAAGACTTCATCAGCGGCACGAATGATGGCATCCAGGCGCTCTGACTGCGGTCGCAGCAAAACCAGCTCACAGGCTGCGCTGGCGTCCAGAACAAGCCTCATTGGTCTCTGTCGTCCCGGAGGAGTTTGACTGGGTCGCTAAGCTTTTTCCCATTCCTTGCTCCCGCCGAGGACTTCACTCCATCAAGGACCTTTGCCCTGCGTCGTTTACCTGATTCGGAAAGCGCCAGAGCCTGCATCAAGAGAACGATGACTTGTTGTGCGAGGCTGCGATGCTCACCCTCAGCCAACTCAGCCAACTTCTTGTGAAGATCATCGGGGAAATCCCTTACTTGCAATGTCGCCATAGGTCGTTCCTCCACTTCTGCGTGCAGAATGCATATTGCATGCAGATATACTACTTCATGCTGTTTTATGTCAAGCAGTCCAAATTCGAGATTGCCTTAAACCTGCATCCCGTCTTTGCCGACAAGAAGAATCATGATGAAACTGATCTCTATTATCCTCACCTGCTCAGCCCTCTCCGGAGATGTATTCAAGTCCTCCCGATGTCACAAATTCACCCGAGACAAGAAGCCGCCTATCTTACAAAGGAAGAGGAGGCGGTCTTTATCTAGGCTAGAGTTACAACTTCTTTTGGAATGTCAAGAAATCGGCTGATTGCTCCTTTCTCCTTCTAATTCCCTTATGCGTATTCGAGAAAGAATACGGCGTCACTCGTAGCGTCTCGCTCATATCGGAGTTCCAATGGAACCGCTACCGTTTTGACGAGCGTTCCGCGCCGCCGTTTACGACGGATGCGAATCGGGATATCACGGAGCGGCTCTTTACTTTAGGTGTCGCTGCCGAGCTTTATTGAGCTATTGGCGCCAAAACGCCCCACCGCCGCCAGGCGGCCGGCCTGACGATCAATGCAATGAAAAATCCCAACACGGCGAGCGAAGCACCGCCGATGAACACCGTGTTGAGGCTGACAAATTGCCGCAACCGCTCCTCGATCGCCGGATCGTCCGAGAGCGTCGCCAAGCGAATCGCGCCGAGCGCCGCCGCGCCGGCCGTACCGCCGATATTGCGGATGAACTTGAGGGTCGACAGCACGGCGCCTAGATCTTTGCGCTGAAAGGCCATTTGTACGGTGGCGTTGAAAATCGGGAGGGTGGTGCCGAGTCCAGTGCCGACGAGGATCGAAGCGACCGCGAGCCAGGTATGATTTTTGAACGCGGCAGCCACCCGAGGCTATGCCTAGGCGGTCATCGGGAATGCCTTCAAGGTTGTTGCCAGAGCTCATAGGAAATATTGGTCTCGTAGGCGTCGCGCGTCGAGATCATGCAGCTGCCGAGGCTGGCCAGCGTCTTGCCGATGATGTCCATGCCAGGCTGAGAGCAGTCTTTGGAAGTGAGGCTGCCCGCGAGTTTGTCGCTCGGAATGTTGCAACCCGCCACGTCGTGAAAATTACTGTCCTTGCAGACAAATGCGCTAGAGCTAAACGATGCTCCTTTGAACACAAGGGCGAGATCGGTAAGGCTCGGGGCGACGAAGTTGACGGCGCCGTCCGGCTTGGTGGCATCGGCCAACTCCGCGCGCTGCCATTTGTAGTCGACGCCCGTGACTTTGCCCGAGCCATCGACGTTAAATTTAACAGAAATGAACGCTAAGCCTGCGGGACTGGTGATGACGCGAGGGCGCACGTTCTTATACGTGAATTTTCCGTACGTGCCGAAATCGATGCTGTAGTCACCCGCCACGAGAACATTCTGCGGCGCGCCATTGGCGGCATCCTTGAGGAAAAAGTTGAACTGCGCCGCGGGGATGCCGTTTTGGCCTTTGCCGGCGGGAATCATGTCACTCTTGGTCGTGCCGTTAGAACCGGCCTGGCCCTCGACGGCCAGAGTCGTCGCACCATCGTGGCAGGCGGTAGCGGGATCGCCGGGACCGCAGACGTTCATGGCCGGAAAGGTCAGGTCGGCGTGATTCGGCAGGTCCTCGTGCCACTCGATCTTCCAGTCGAAGCTCGTGAAGCGGAGGTTGTCGACCTTGATAATCTGGGCTAAGTCGACGAAGTCTTGGGTAGCAGTCACCAGCGTCACCGGGTTGGTGACGAGGCCCGGCTCCTTGCCCCAAGTGTAAGCGATGCTCAAATGCGTGCGGCGATGCTGCGTATAGTCGAGGACGCCGTCGCCGTCCGCGTCGAGGTTGGTGTAGACGGAAGAAGTGTCGTCGTTGGCGCCGGCGAATTTTGCTTCATCGGAAGTCGTGCCAAGCGCGGCGAGAAACTTGGTCGCGTCAAAACCAGTGTCGGGAGTCAAACCCTTGCCGTCCGCCGCCATCTTCAACGCCCCGAGGTTCAAGTCGCTCTTGGCGACCTGAGTCGGGACGTTGTCGAGACCAAAGGCGTCGAGTTGAATGCGAGTGATCGGCTCGTCGTCGCCTGATAAAGCCAGGCCGGCGTTGGCAATTAAGGTGCCCGGCACCACCAAGACTGAGTATGAGTTGTCAGTGGCGAGCGGCACCGAAAAGGAGCCGTCGGACTTGACTTCGCCGTTGACGACGCTGCCGTCGACGCCGAGCGCGATGATCTGCGAGCCACTGTCGAGGCTGATGCCGAGCGTGCCGATAACCGCGATCTGGGCCGAATCTTGGTCCTTCTTCTCGGTGCTCGTGCTGGTGTCCGTGTCGCTGGTCGTGTCCGTCGTCGCCACGGTGTCTGTCGTCTGACCCGGAGGCACGCCCGCGGGAACGGCCTTGGTGCCACCGGCCGATTTCGGATTGCAGCCACTGATGACGACGGCCAATAGAGACAATTGCGCTAAAAGACGCATGACCCGCCCTCTCAATTCATTAAAGGAAAAGCACGCTGACTCTTCGGTCGACTGAGGCAAATCGTCGAGTCGCGGCGCTTGGTCTTTCAGCAATAACGCGCCATTTACGGCGTCATTTGAGCGATCCATTACTTGAACAGATCGACGGAAACGGCTCGGGTCGAAGCCTGTGTAGATCTCGTTGCCCGTGCCACGGCTTTCCCAAGCGCTAACAGCCCTTAGCCGCCAACCTCACTTGGCAGCCGCAACCGGTTCTTTCACCAGCGTCTGCTGCGTCTCTTTGTCGAACAAATAAAAGTGCCGCGACTTGAACTCCAGGCGGATCACTTGCCCGCGCGTCGGCCGGTGCGGCGCCGAGAGCGACGCATGCAGT
>JAYWBY010000652.1:0-9049 GCA_043781115.1 Pseudomonadota bacterium | reverse complement strand
CGGCAACGACTGCAAGGACAAGGCCGCGGCTCCAGGCGGCGGCTCACCCGGCGGAGGCTCGCCCGGAAGCGCGCCCTTCGACTCCGGCTCGGCGGCGGAGAAGACTCCGGGCGGCGAGGACACGTACACGTATACCCAGTCGACGACCGATACCAGCACGTCGACGAGCCTCGGCTCACTCGGGGCGGGTACGTCGACCAGCACTTTTGGCAACACCAGCACCGGCACCGGCTCGATCAACGGCAAAAAGACTCCCGTCACCACCGCCGGCAACAGCGCGGATTCCAGCTACGACACGGACTCTGGTTACGGCAACACCGGCAAGGGCACGAACAACACTGGTTACGGCAACACCGGCAAGGGCACGAACAACACCGGATACGGCACCAACGGCAAGGGCAAGGGTAACGGCAATAGCGACAACGGCAATAATGGTTATGGCAAAAACGGCAACAACGGCTACGGCAGCAATGGCGGCACCGGCTACAACGGCAATAACGGCGGCACCGGTTACAACGGCAATAGCGGCGGCACCGGCAGCAATGGCACGACGTCCGGTAGCCCAACGAACTTCGACAACGCGCCCGCCACCGCCAACGACGGACCGCCGCAAGTCAAACTCGTCGCGATGATCAAGGACCGAAAGCTACTCTCTTTCGTGGCGCTGTCGCACAAAGACCGGGTTACGGAGTTCCGCTTCGAATACCCGCACACCCGTTTGACCCTCGACCCGCCCGATACGACCGTCAACGGCCAGTACAGCGTGCGGAATTACAAGATTCCCGTGCTCGTCGCCTTCAAGTTCAACGGCCGGGATTGCCAGCTGTCGCAGTACGCGACGTTCACGGAAACAACCTTCGCCCCAACTTGTAATTGAGGGGACTAAAGGTGAAACAGATGCTTCGCACGCTTTTGAAAATCCAAATTCTCGCCGTGACCTTTGCGACGGCTTTCGCCTGCAAACCAGCCGACAGCGCTCAAAGCTTGACCCTCGAATCGGGCGGCGCCAGCGTCGACTGGCGGTTGAAGAACACCGCCTCCAGCACTGGCTCGGTCACGCTCGAGCAGACCGGCACCGGCGCGACCGACGAAGCCAACCAAATCAGCAAGGCTGAAGTCGAAGTCGCAAGCGCCCCGGACGGCAAGATCCTGGACACGGCGTTGACTGCTCGCCAATGGATGCCGATGCGTTCTGGTTCCGAAGACTTAAAGTTCAACGTCTTGCTGACGACCAAACGCAACGGCCTTTGTTACGCTAACTCCGTGCTACTCAACGGCGGCTCCGACTTGGTAAGCTGCAAGGTCGACGGCCTCGCGACCAAAGACGCGGACGCCAACGAACTCCGCCGCTCCGAATTGCAAAAGACCTGCGAACGCCTGGCGCTCTTGCCGATTCAAACGGGCAGCGACGCCCGCTACGCGCGCTACGACGCGATCTCCAGCAAAGACCGGTGCACTTGCCTAAATGGGAAGAGCCGGGACGTGCTCTATGCGGCCTATTATGGCGCGCACACCGCCCTCGAATTCGAGACCGAGTGCAAACTCGAGAAGAGCGAAGCGAGCCTCGTCTCCTCGGCGGCGCTGAAGAAGCTGGTCAACGAGCAGAACGTGCTTTGCGCCAAGGTGAAGGAGCTTTTGGGCAACAGCGACCCGTTCGCCGCCGATGTGACGGCCGACCCCGAACTGACCAAGGTGAGAGCCGACTTGGACGCGAAACGCGTCAGCATCGAAGCCGTTCAGAGCACCGTCGTCGATCCGCCGCTGACAGTCGACCAAAAGGCCAGTCTGCAAAGGGACGTGGACGCGGCTGTCGCGGCTAACGTCGCGGCGCATGACGGGACCTGCGCGACTCCTTGATGGGCCCGCTTTCGATTTGATGAAGCCGGTGTTCTCGCCGGCTTTTTCTTTGTGCCCAGGAAACGCCGCGACCGACATCTTCCGCGTAACATTTAGAAACTACAGTTTTATATGACCTATCTCAAGTTCACACCTAACTGAACCGATAATGATTTATCTACACCCTGGAACTCAATCGGCGGGATGCACCATGTCAAAGACTCAGATGATGCTCGTTACGGCGACATTGTTTCTTTGCTTCAACTGTAAGCCGCCGGCTGGGTCGGATACGAAGGCGATCGTTGGTCGGGACGCGGATGGTCTTGGGCATGCGTTTTCGTTGATGACAGTGCAAAACTTCGTTTCGCCGAATGCCTCGGGTCAAGAGCCGACGACGGAAGAAGGCAAATATGCCCACGATTTGCTAGACCATCAATTCTTCGCCCTGATCGATTGCTTTGACTTGCCGAACCGCCCAGCGGAAGTCGCGATCAAAGACATGGAACTGGAAGCCGCTCTCGGTAACGTCTACGTCACCGATACCCGCCACCTCCTGCGGCGTTCGCTGAGTACCGGCGAGGTCGACGAAAAACTGCCCTGCCGCATCATTAGTCCGCATATTTATCCGGTCAACATCGTCGACCAAGCGTTAGACGCGGCTTATATCGCCAAGCCGACCGAGGTTGAGTTCCGCATTTCGCAAGCCGTCTATCTGGCGCTCCGCGGCAATACGGTCCCCGGTTCAAACGACGTTTCGGCGTTAATGAAGAGCTGGGTGACCACGAATAGTCTCTTCTTCGGAACCGGGGCTATCTCCGCCAGTGATTTGAACAAAATCATCGCCCAGAAAGACAAAGACCTAAACCCTTGCATCGACGCGACTGGCGCCTTTGGAAAGTTAAAGTTCAAATACTTCAGCAAATCCCCGATCAAGGGCAGCAACGCCTGTAACTACACGCCGACCGCTGCTTCAGGTAACGTCGGTCAAGCCCGCTCGTTCGTCGGTAGCCTCCTCGACCAAATCTACAAGATGTCCTATCCGTACAACGAGGCCAGCGCGACCCCCGGCGAAGCGCTTTGGGAAGCTCTGACGTCTACCAAAACGTGGGATCAACAGACGGGCCGTGCTGGCTCGATCGCGGCGGCTCTTTCGGGCAAATCGAATCTGGATTTTTCCCAGACCTTTACTGGCACGAAATATGAGTTCGCAGGGACAGGAATTGGTCTCGGACTAACTGACGATGCTAGCGCGGACGAACCAATCAATGGCCTTGCATTGGCCACCAAAGTCGCGCCTAGAAAAGGTACCGGCCAAGCTCAAAGGTTTCCCAACGCGAACAAATCCTGCACCTGCACCAGATCCGGCAGCGTCGCCACTGCAGCCGACAAATCGCGAGCCGCGGCGGTACCTGCAGCTCGCCAAGCGGCAATTAATACTCAGACAAATGCCGCCTTGAAGGCGCAGTTCGATCAGGCCAACGCTCTCGTCAAGGGCGCGCCGACTACCCCGGCCGCCCTCAATGCCCCGAACGGCTTTGCCGCCATGGCAAGGAGCACGCAAGCAGCATCACAGGCCGCCAACATCAATGACATCAACAAGGCGATCCAGGCGCATCAACTTGTCCCTACCGACAAAACCATCGGCGGCATGGCGCAATACACCGGCACGGTCGGCGGCGTTCCTGGCTCGACGGTTTACGTGGGGCCGAAGGGAACTCAAACTTGGCAGCCGACCAAGGTCCCTGCGGATGTCGCAGCAGCGAACAGGATGCCAGCTGGCGCATCGGTCAACTTCATGAAGGAACTCGGCAACCCGTTCGTGGGTGGCGTGGACAAAGGAAATGGCACCGCCGCCCAGCAGAGCGCGAACATCGCCAACGACAACAATGCCGGATTCGCCCAGATTCAAACGGGTACCGGGGCCTCAACGCAGAGAGCGATAGCGGTCGGCTTCAGTGGCGACGGGAACAAAGGTGTGAATATGATTCCGGCGACTCTGAACAGTGAGGGCCAGGTCGTCGTCGACACCAAGAATCCGGCGACCGCCGATGCGGTGAAGAATGCGTATACGGCCTATCAGACCGCGCAAAACAACCAGCTCTCAATCTTGAACAATCCGGAATCGGTGGCAGCGTCGCGCCTCCAAGCCACCGAAGATTTTAACAAAAACAATCGCGTATATGATCAGGAGACGGCGGCTGGCGCCGTAATGGGACCAAGAATGGAATTGCCCACGACGCCCATCGCAACCGAGGTCGCGTCCCAAACGAACCCCGTTACCGCGAGCGGTCCGACTCCTTCGACGGCCGTCACGGGCGCCCCGACCGACGCCCCGGTCACATCGCCCCCAGTCGTTCCGGAGGAAAAACCGGCGGACGCACTACTACCTCAGAATGCCGAGGCACCCGCACAACAAAACGAGGAAACCCCGGGCGTCGTAGTACCCGACAATCTCCCAGACACGAGCGGTATATCGCTACATTGACCTGACCAGAATTTATCTCCCAAAAACCCCAGCAAAGGCTGGGGTCTTTTTTTACCCTTCGACCTTTTTTGCACGGGCACGGCCGCGTTAGGACACCATAGATTTAACGTAACTCATTGTATTTAAATATAAAAATACGGTAAGCTAAAGATATTCCTAGCTCGAGCCGAAACGATAGTACGGCACTCAAGGAGCACAAAATGAAATTCGGATGGCTTTCATCTGTGGCGGCGATTTCACTTTGCATCGTGGCGACCGGCGCGTGCAAAAAACCGCAAGGGTCCGCAACGTTGGGCATCAGCGACGGCGCTGACTCCAACCAGGCCGTCGGCTTCTTGCCAATGCACAACGAAGTCGAGGCCGATACCAGCAAGTGGATCGACAACAACCCCGGCAAGCAGTACGCCAACGACTTGATCAAGACGAAGCTCTTCGCTTACGTCGAATGCATCTCGACCACCGACGTGAAAGCCAACGTCTGGATGCTGCTCGCGGAAACCAACGCCGCGGCCGACAACATCGTCCTGGGATCGGACCGTAAGATTTACGTCAAGAGTTCTGAAGGCCGTCAAATGCTGCCTTGCACGGTGTTCGACGGTCGTTTGATGTCCTACCCCGTCGCTCTCGCGATCATGATCTCGGCTCGGGACGGCGGCCACGTCGACCGTGATGCCTATGACGTCATGCAGTTCTTCTTCCTTGCCCTCAAAGGCTACGAAGTTCCAGGTCGCGCCGTCTCGCCCTTGATGCTCGCCTTCTCGCACATGGCGCAAGAGCACGGCGGCGGCAGCGCGATGACGGCGACCCAAGTCGTCGAAATGATGAAAAACCTCGACCGCGACTACAACCCGTGTTCGACCCAAGGTATGAGCGCGAAGTACCAAGGCGAAGCGTCCAAGTGGCGCAATGCCAACTTTCGCTGCTTCAACCTGACCAGCGGTCAATCGGCCAAGGGCTTCTCCCCGGCAATGTCGGCCGACAAGTTCGCCAAATTGAAACAGACCACTCTGGTGCGCATCGCCGCTTATCACAAGCAACTCACCGACCAAGTCAACGTCAGCCCGGCCGGACTCAAAGTTCTCTGGGACGTCTTGACCGCTGGCAACAGCTGGGCGCGCTTCAAGCCTGGTACGCCGCAAGCGGAACTGGCGCTCCTCCTCAAAGGTGAAAGCTCGGCGAACTCGTTCGACATGTTCGCTTCCGACATCTATGGCCCGAAAGCCGGCGGCTCCCTCGGCCTGACCGACGACTCTCCGAACGGCCTCGCTCTCTCCGACAACACCCCAAGGACCGTCGGCGACGTGCGCAAGCTCGTCAACAACAAGAACTCCTTCAAGGGTTTGAGCGACAACGCGCTGCTCACTGGCGCGCAGCTCCAAGCCTATAACAAGTACGCCGCCCAACGCCAAGCAGCTGCCACGTTGGCCAAAACCGCGGCGCCTTTGCCGAAAAACCCGGGCCAAACGAACGTGCTCCCGAGCCCCACGGGCGACATCACGAAAATCGGCACGGACTCGTCCGGCAAAGCCACCCAGGCGCTGTCGGCCGATTTGCAAAACAAAGTCACCACCGACCTGAAGCAAGCGACGCCCGACACAATAAAGACGATGTCGCCTGGCGACATCGGGGTCCTCCGCGCGGAAGCCAAATTGGCTGGCGACACGGCCACCGTGGCCAAGATCGACGCTTCGACCCCGGCGGGCGTAACCGTCCCCAAAGTCGAAGTCATGGGCCAGGGCGGCGTCGGCGCCAACCAATACCTGGCTTTCCAACAGCCGGCGACCGGCGCGGCGGCGGGAGCCGCTGCCCCCGCTGAGCGTTACTCCTACCGCGGCGGCGTCAACCAAGACTGGGCCGCGACCAAAGGCAGCGCCAACCCCTTTGACGGCGCCACCAACTCGGCCGCCACGACGACTAAGTCCGCCGAAAAAGTCGATGGTCCGCAGCCGTCGACTCCAGCCGCGAAGGAAGGCTCCGCCTCGGCCCCGGCTCAAACCGGACCCGCCAACGTGACCATGGCGCAGCCCGCCGGCACCACGGCTTATCGCTACGAACAAGGTACGGCCGTGGTCGGCAACCGCGACGACACTAGCGCTTCGGTCGTCAACGCGGCTGGCAAGGACGGCAAAGCCAACGCGATCCCTGTCGCTTCCGGCGACATCCAGGGCGGCCGTTTCGAATTCATCGGTGCGGACAAACAAGTCAAAGCCGCGGGCGCCGCGTTTCCGACCGGCTTCACCAACGCCGCCGACGGCTCGGTCGCGCAAGACGCCAAGCTTGCTCCGCCCGCAACTGCCGTGCTCGCGATCAAAAGCAACACCACCGGCGCCAGCGCCGGCACGTGGAGCGTCGAAACGACCGGCAAAGCTGGCGACGACAACCGCGCCGCGGTCATGAACGCCGCCAACTCGTCGTTGGCGCAACTCTCCAGCGATCAAGCGAAACTTTGCACCGAAATCAAAGGCCTCAACGAACAACTCGCGGCCGCGAAGAAGGAGACGTCGGATCCGGAGTTCGAGAAAGCCGGCAAACTGACGAGCCAGATCGACACCGCGCAAGGCCAACTCGACACGATCCAAAAAGAAGCCGCGGCCATCCCGAAGATCGCCGCTGAATCCGGCGTCGAGTTGACCCCGGCGCAAACCACCGAGCTGGCCACCAAATCGACCGCCATCGTCGACAACACCTCCAAAGCCAAAGCGGGTGCTTGCGGGGCTGGCCTCGCCTTGACTTGCGGCGAGGAAGGGGCCGAGGCGCCGACCGAGGGCGCGACGCCTCCAGCAACCGATCCGAACGCCGATCCTTTCGGCGCGAATTCCGCGACGCCGCCGGCTACCGAGAACGCTACGCCGCCACAGACGCAAGAAACGCCGCAGCAGACGCAAGAAACCCCTCCCGAGCAGCCGGCTGCTCAGGACCAGGGCCCTCAGGAGTAAGTTTCGATGGACGACGAACGTTCGGCAAGGAAGCTGAACGCGAAAAACTGGATGATTTGGCTCGGAGCAGGGAGCTTACTCTCTGCTCTGCTGTCGTTCGCGTTGCCGGACAAATTCGTGACGTCGGAGGCGGTGGCGCGCTCGGTGTTGGCCTTCGAGACCCTGCACTTCCTGCTCTTTACGTTGGCGCTCAGCCTCTTCGTCCCCAGCGAGGGCCTGAATTGGCGGCGCATCTTGAAATTCTTCGCCTTGCCAGCACTCCTAGGCGTCGTCCTCGTGACGGTGATCTTCTGCGCCGCCAAGCCCGAGTTTCGCATCCTCGCCGACGAGACGAACCTGACCGGGTCGTCACTATCGCTCTACATGAACCAAACCTACCGCAACATCATCGAAGGCTACTTCTACTACGACCAATACCATCCGATTAACAGCGTCATGGACAAACGCCCCGGGCTCTTTCCGTTCCTGATGTACATCCTCCATTGCCTCCTGGGCTATAGCGCCTACCACGGCTTCGTCGTCAACTTCGTCGCCGCCGTCGCCACCCTGGCGCTGGTCTTTCACATCGGGCGTCGCTTCGGCGGGCCGCAGTTCGGCATCCTCGCCGTCTTAGGCTTGGCGGGCACGCCAATTTTCGCGCTCGGCGCCGCGTCGTGCGGCTTCGAGGTGCTGAACCAACTTCTCCTCGTGGCCACCCTTTGGCAATGCCTGCGCTTCGCCGAGCGCCCGACGCTGCTCCGCCTGGAGCTGCTGCTCTTGACCGGGATTTTCGCGTCGGAAGTCCGCTATGAATCGATCCTCGTCATGATGCCGATCGGCATCCTGGCGCTGCTGAATCGGGCCAAGTTGAGCAGTGAGCGAATGCCTGTTCGCTTGGCTTTCATTCCACTGTTGGTCATTCCCCTCAACTGGCAACGTCACTTGACGAGCGCGTTGAACGACGGCGACCCAACGTCGACAGTGCTCTTCAGCGGCAAACATTTGCTGCACCACCTGCCCTACCTTGGCGAGTTTCTTTTCGACCCGAAGCAGAACAGCTACCCGACTTCACCTGCCCTTTCCGTCCTGGCGGCCATCGGTTTGGGCTTGGTCCTGCATCAAATCTGGCGGCGCCCGACCCCCGGCGCTCGGCGCGCCGTCGGTCTCCTAGCCATGACCTTTCTGGCGATCGTCGCCGTCCAACTCTCCTACTACCTCGGCGACCCTCGCCAAGCTGCGGCCCAACGGATCACCATCACCTATTCAGCCTTGATCGCCTTACTCGGGGGCTGGACCCTGCACAAACTCGGCCGCTACTCTCGCTTTCGAGGCGCGGCTTGGATTGCTGGCGCCGCCTTGCTGATCACCGGTTTGACGCGCACCGCGACGAACGAACAGGGTAAGTCACTCTTGCTCTTCCGCGAATACAAAGCGACTTTAGCCTTCGTCCAAACTCAACCCCAGCTGGGGACGCTGATGATTTCAGATCGTCCTGGAATGTTTGCGGTCCACCGTTATGGGTCGGTGTCATTTGATCGTTTCAATAAAAACAGCGCCGATCTGCTTTCGGCGATGCGCCGGCGCCTCTACACCAACGTGCTGGTGGAGCAGAAGATTTATTACGATAAACCTAATGAGCCCAAACCCGCTCTGAAAGTCGACGCCGAGAGCGTTCCGGTCTTTGAATACCAGAACGACTCTCGATACTTCGTACGCGTTTCGCGCTTAACCGCGAAACCAGACGTCGCCGAATTTCGCGACCTCAGTCGCAAAGACAACGAGCAGCGGAAGTGACCAAATTCGCCCAAATTCG
>JAYWBY010000651.1:0-9059 GCA_043781115.1 Pseudomonadota bacterium | reverse complement strand
GAAAGGCGCGATAGCTCCGTTACCCTCACGAAAATAGGCAACTCCATAGCTTCGCTCCTTTCTGGCAGCGTTTCCAAATAGCCGGCTTAACTAAGAGGGATTTTCTCGCATGTATTTGTTAAGCGCAACCCTTTACAGGCGGCCGGCTCACGAAGCCCACGAAGGCCTTGCCGGCCAATGGTTTCGTCTGGACAGGTCAGCTGAATGGGCCGGGCTGATGGAGGCCGGCTCAAAAAAAAGAGAGGGAGCCGGCTTGGGCGTCGAGCCGCCGACAAACTTCGAACCCACAGGAGAGGGAGTCGGGCGTTCAAAATACCGTGTCGAAATTCGGCCGCTGTATGGTAGGCGAAAGGCTTGCGCCGCAAGCTGCCCGCTTTTCGAGCAGAGCGTTCAAAAATCATCTGTTTTTTGAACATGTTGTTTGATTTTCTATCAAGTATTTAAGTTTTAAGCCGAGAAGCTTCGCGCGGACTCTTGATCAAATTTAATTATCCACAGAGGACACGCTGATGAAGATCTTAGCCGTTGCTTTGGTGCTTGGACTGCTGGGCTGCAAGGCGGGAAGTGAGTCCTCCAGTGTCAAAGACGACCAGAATCCGATACAGCCCGCTCAGCCTGCCGTCATCGACCCTATCGACAACGTCTTGGGGGCATTTTCCGGCACGGACGGGAGCGAGGAGAAAAAGGCCGCAAAGCTGGTCGTCACTCGCCAAGGCGGCGATGTGATCTTCGCGGCGAAACGGGAGCCGGGCGTGGACCGCAAGTGGGTCATCGCGGCAACGAAACTCCAGGCCGTCCTAAAATCCGGCAAGGTCAATCTTGAGGCTTCCGGATTCGGATTCTTTTCCACCCTCTGGACCATTCAGCTTTCATACTCGCCGGACTTACAAAATATTCTTCGGATGGAGGTCATCCAAACGGACCGGGGGATTACGGGCAGTACACCAATTCTCCTCGTGAATAGCCAAGATATGATCAAGCAGGCCCCGCCTGGTGGCGTGCCTGTAGTCGAGCCAGGGCCCGGCGGCGGCGCAGGTGCGGCGTGTGGTTCGACGGAAATGCCACTATGCGGTTCAGGACTGCATTGCGTTTTCGTCGGTGCTGATGACGCGCCGGGCTCCTGTCAACTTACGTGCGTCGATTCCCGAGTTGCTGGGCAATGTTCACCACCTGAACAATTTACTCATGATGGTTGCAGCGGCGCAAACTACATGCAACGTTGCGCTGCGCCGGCCGACGGCGTAGGTGCTGCGTGTGGCTCGACGCAAATGCCACCATGCGGTTCAGGACTGCATTGCGTTTTCGTTGGCGCTGATGACGCCCCAGGCCACTGTTCGAAGTAAATCTCACGGCCCGGTTAGATTCGCTTTGGAGACTAGGCGGTACACGAGCCGCATAAAGTCTCGCTATGAGAAAACAGCTTAAGGCAGGCCATGAAGAAAAATCGACTATTTTACGCCGCCATGGCAATGGCCACCACGGTGGCCTTGTCCGGATGTAAGGCACGAGATGAATCGTCGGTCAAGGTATACGGCGGCGTCAGAACCACTGATTTTCCTGCCGTCGTGACGGTTATTGGTACCGGACTGTGTACCGGAACCTTCGTCAGCTCAACAACTCTGATCACGGCTGCGCATTGTATTCGTCATCCCCAAGGCGCATTCAGTCCTGGGCCGTATGCGCAAACGGTGGGTCAAGTTAGTGTGATTCCCAGACCGGGGAGCAGCGAAATTCAAGCGACAAAAGTGATCCACCACGGCTTCATCGGTGTGGCTCTTGGGCTGGCGCCCAATTTTTCCACAAGGCCATTCATAGACGTCGCGATTGTGGTCTTCCCGGAAAACACGAGCGACGACTTTATCGAAATAGGAACGGCTCCTCCCAAAGTTGGGGACCCAATAACCTACGTCGGGTTTGGCAAAACTGAACTCGAGGACAACAACTTCCAGACGGTCGGCTTCAAGAACGTAGCCGAAAACGTCCTTAGTGAAGTTACAGAAATCGGTCAGCTCTTCTCTAGTGGCGCAACGGGAGTTCGCCATGGCGATTCTGGAGGGCCGCTCTTGATTGGGGGCAAATTGGTCGGCGTCGCCAGCATGGGTGCCGGCGATTCCGTGGAGACTGCGAAATCCGTTCACACGAGCCTCTTTCACCCAAAGAACATCGAGCTGATGGCCTTTGCCGTGTCTCAAGGCGCCGTGATTTCTGGATTTGAGCCCGCGTCAAGTGGCGGGCAACCCACGCCCTGAATGGTGATGAAGTCCCTCCTAACGTGCGCCCAGCAATAGGCGATGACGAAGCGGCCATCGGTCATGAGCGGCTTGTAGCTGCTGAATCGGTCGGCGCTGATGACGCCGCTCGCCGACTCGCCGAAATGCCCCTTTGGCACCGCCGACGATCGCGAGGGATCGAGCTTGAAGACGACGGTCCGCTTACCGCGGAAAACCCAGAGCCACCACCGCTGGCTCTTTTTGCCCTCAACCTCCTCGAAAACCCGCCAGCCGGTCTCGTCGGCGTGCCAGTGCTTCTCCCGCCGGCTCTCCTCGACGATCCCGTCAAACACCGGGTCGAAGAGTGGAGCGAGCGCCTTGAAGCCGCCGACCAGCGTGCCGTGCGGCAGCCTAACCCCGTGGGCAGCCATGACCTGGATAAATTTATGAGTCGGCCGTTGGAAGTAGTACTTGTCGAGCAGCGCTTGGCACCAGATGGAAGTGCCGTATGAACCCTTTGGAATCAGCTTGTCTGGAAGCGGCGCCGTGACCACGGCCGGAACACCAGGGCACGTGCAGGCCTTCTTGTACTTCCGTCGCTTGATGACGCGGCGGTAAGCTTTCACTTCGATCTCGACCTGCTGGCTGTCCTCGGTCGAGAGCATAACGACCTTTTCGAGGCCGCAGCAGGGACAGCGCTTCTCGTCCTCGGACAGATCCTTGACCTCGAGCACTTCCGGCAGGTGGCCGCGATCTACCCGGCCGTGCCCCTTGCTTCCAGGGCGCTGGCCGCGCTTCTTCTTCTCGCGTTTTGGCTTCTCCTTCCCAGTCTTGTCGGAGCCCTTCCCCTTTTCGGAGGTCTTGCCAAAGCGCTTATGGCGGAGAAGTCGCACCTGGCCCTTCAGATCCTCGACCTCGACTCTGAGCGCCTTGACGGTGACGTTGTCCTCAGCTCTGATGGTCGCCTTGAGCACTTTGTTCTCGCGCTTCAGCGCTTCGATCTCGATCGTATGGTCGACATCGCTGACCCGATCGAATTCGAAGTCGGCCACCCGTCTCAGCAGGGCCGTTTTCTCCTTGCGTAGCCCCCGAAGCTGCTGCTTGGCGTGATTAAAACTACCGCTCCAGAACTTTACTTGGCCGACCAAAGCGCGCGTCTGAGCACAGGTCGGGCAGTCGCCGGGACGAGGGCGTGTTGACGCCGGCGCGGCATGGGCGGACGTTGTCGACGTACTCGTTGCTCCAGCTCTATCCTGCATGCGTTCTCAGCTTCTCCTAGAAACGGGCGTTTGTGAGACGCTCGCTCTCTCCTCGTCAGCTCCGCGGGGAATGTGCCTTTCAGTGTTGCAGAAAGTATTCTGGTTTTCAAAGTCGCTACCCTTGGATAGGACGCTGCCTTCTGCGACAATGACCCCAAACCAACCGGACTCAAGTCACTGGGGAGGACACCATGCTGGTCGGCTATGCACGCATCTCGACCACCGACCAAACGCTGGCACTCCAAGAGGATGCGCTTAGAGTCGCCGGCTGCGCCGAAGTCTTTCACGACGTCGCCAGCGGCGTCGCCGATGCCCGATCCGGCCTCGCCGAAGCACTCGCCTTCTTGCGCGACGGCGACACGCTGGTCGTCTGGAAGCTCGATCGTCTCGGACGCTCACTTCGCCATCTGATCGACACCGTCAACGCGCTCAGTGCTCGCGGGGTCGGACTCAGGAGCCTCCAGGAAGCGCTCGACACGACAACGCCCGGCGGCAAGCTGGTCTTCCACGTCTTCGGCGCCCTGGCGGAGTTTGAGCGCGAGCTGATCGTCGAGCGGACCCAGGCCGGGCTCAAGGCCGCCAGGGCGAGGGGACGGGTCGGGGGCCGCCCACCGCCCCTCCAGCTCGCCCGGCTTGCCTTCTGGGTCTCGCGGTCGAGAGCCCCGCGCCGCTTCGGCAGCTTCTTGAGCGCAGAGAGCCTGAGGAACGCCGCCGGCGTCAGACCTAGCTCGGTCGCCTGAGCCGAGAGCTGCTGGTCTTCCTCGGCGGTAAGGCGGACCACCCAACGGGTGGTCCGGTCGGTTCTTGGGCGAGCCAAAGCGAGTCTCCGGTTATGGGCTGTTCCCCGCCCGGGGGTGCCGGGGGCAAAGCCCCTGGCCAAGCTATCTGCTGGCGGCGAAGCCGGAGGACCGCGGAGCGGACCGACGGCGTAGTCGCTAGCAGATAGTAAGCTTGCGCTTCATCTTTAACTCTCAAAAAAACTCGTACCTCAAAATCTACTCATCTGCCTACAAAATTAGCTCAAGACCCCAGCACAAAATCCAAAATCTCAAAAAATCCGAGAGCAAGCCCAAGCAAGACATGCCTCTAAAAACGCCCTGGATGCCCCTAGAATCGACGAGACAGGTGGGAGAGCACCCGAGCCTAGGGTCAGCTCATCCAAACGCACTAGCGGCGAAATTTGGGCGTCTTGCGTAAAAAAACAGCAATCCGGGCAGGCTTGTGCAAAACCGCGTCAGAGACCCTCCGGACGAGGGCGGCTATCCCAAGCGCTTGTGGAAAGTTGTCGCGCCAGAGAGGGATCACCGCGCCGGACAGAAAGGTGCCACCGGGGTCTCAGCTAGGGGTCGTCTGCGGCGCTGACAGCGCGTCTTCTTCGCTCAGCCACGCGGCCCCTTCTTGCGGCCAAGGACGACCCGAGGAACCCCGTAGGCTGGTCAACTGGCGAGGGGCCTGCCAGGCCTCTGGCGGGAGCTTCTTGGAGCCAGTTTGCCGGCTGGCCGAGGCCCTCTTCGCTTTGCTGCGCGGTCGTTGACCTCCGGTCACTCCCTTGCTTGAATCAAGCCACACACCCTATGCACTCAAAGTGCGACTGCGATATCAAAAACGCTGCAAACCAGCGTCTTTCTTGGCTCTCAGCGATATCGTTTGATACCAACTGGTATCGCGTTGCGGCTAATGGCTTGTTTTAAAGGTTATTTTCTGACTTGAAACGATATCACTTGGTATCGAGAAGCTTTGGAAGGCTTATCTGACGCGGTTTTCGTGTCGCGTAGTGGTCGCTTTTTCGCGAGATCAAGTGCGCGGTAGTTGCTCTCGAAACTAGCGCCGCCAGGTCACCAGATCGTGCGTCGGGCTGACGCCGCCGGCGGCGTCATCGAGAACGCGCGCCGCGTCACCCAAACGGTCAGCAACGAGGCCGCACTCGGCCTTCCCTTCCGTCCAGAGTTTGGCAAATGTCTCCGTCCGGTCCGTGCCTGGCGCCGCCGGCGCCGGCGTACGCATCACTTCGCGCGCTTTCTCGCGTAGCCTTGCCGCTTCGTCTTTGAGCTTCGCCGCCAGGTCAGGGTGCTTCCCTGGGTGCAGAACTTTGGTCGATCCGAACGTCATACCTAGGCTCTTTTCTTGTGTTGTCTGGTTCACCGCATCCCTCCAACCTTTGCCTTACGCAACTTCGACCTTCACTCGCAGCCCTTTTAAGCCTTCGCGTTCGACTTGATCCTGCAGAGCCAACTCGGCCCAATGGGCCGGATCTTCGCCAAGGGCCTGCGCCCATTCCCACGCACGTGCCGTGACAACGACACGTCGGCCCTTTTCGACGTCGCACAGGTGTTGCCGCGAGACATGGAAACGGGCGGCGCAGGCCTCAAGCGTTAGTCCTGCTTTCTCCCGTGCCGCCGTGATGCCACTCGCGAGCGCCCCTATGGGCGTCTTGGGAATCTCCTCACGGTTACCATTTGGTAGTCGGCGGTAAAGCGTGGGTGTCTCCTCTGGCGCTGGCCGGCTGCTCACATTGGTGAGCGGTCCGGCCGCGGCCGCGGGGTCTTCGCCGCGCTCTTCGGCCTCAACGATTTCCTTGATGCTCTTTTTCATACGTTTTGCGCTCCTCCGAGTCGCTGCGCCAGAATGTTGCGACGTGCGTGTAGGTTTCACCATTCGTGTCGCGCCGGTCCTCACAAGCAAGCGTGAATAGATCGCCCGCATAGGGAACGAAGCCAATAATGCGGTACTGGTTTGGGTAGTCTGGACTGCGGTCATAGGTGACAGGGCCATCAATGAGTCGCACCGTTTCACGGAAACCAAAGCCATACTGTCGGCGCTTGATCGCGTCCTTGGCGTCATCCCATTCAAACTCGAACAACTCGCCCACGGATCTCCTCCAGCACCGTAAAACCACTTGTACCCTAATTTAGGGTACAAGTCAAACATAACGGAAGTGAGGAGCAGCTCGGACTGGCCCAGAACGTCGGTCCGTCGCGCGCTAGCGGAGAAGCCGGGGGTTTGGTAGCGGTGGAACCGTGAACCGAGACAAGCTAACGGGCCCTTGTCTCCCAAGGGGTTCAGCCCAGCGCCGTGTCGTGTGTCACTCAAACGCTCGATTGCGGGACACTCCGGAACGAACGAAAATCGGCCTTAAAAGCGTCACCTAACCCGTCACATAATCTGTGATCCTCATAGGGGCCCGATAAATTACGCGGCTATCTGAGTTCCCGGTTCCGTTGCTCCTCAAACCCCAAGCCCGCTCAGGTTAGCGAAGCGCATTGAATCGATCAAGGCCATGAGCGACAATGGTTTGACCAAAAAGACGACGGTTTTTGCCACGAATCTCCCTTCAACAGCCCCCCGCTCAGCTGCGGCCGTTCTCACTATTGCGAGCTTTGCATGGTGGGCCAGACGCTTGTCAAAAATCTCTCCTTCACGCTTTGGAGATGCATAGGTGAATCCTGTGGCCACTCACGGGCATTAACTAAGTCGGGGGCGTAGTTTTTTCGGGTTTCGGCATCGAGGCTCTTCCACCATTTTTTGAACTCCATGTCGATGATTTCGCCGTCGATAACCTTCAAATCGTCCTCCTCCCGCCGCTTCCATTCGAGGTAGGCCTGACGTTGAAGGACTTCGGAAGAGCGGTAGTTCTGAGGCGGCAAATAGGGGCCTTTACGCAGGATACCCATAAAGAAATTCACGACGTCGCCTGCAATGCTCTCGGCTTTGCGGTTATGGCGGATGTCGAAGGCGAACATGTGGATCGAGTCCTGGAGTTCGGTTGCCGAGAGGCTGCCGACTTTCGCAAGCTGCACGACATGGGTCTTCGAAAAACGCATCTTGAGGTCAGTGAGCGGCGTCAGGTCGAGGGCTTCCCACTCAGGGTCTAGGCGCAAGCCAGTGGTAGTAGTTTTGTAGCTATTTTTAAGACTACTACTACTATGGGAAGATGGCGTCATCGACTCTGTCATCGACTCTGTCATCGACCTGTCTTTGACCTCTTGCCTGACCAACGCCTCGAAAACGGACTCACGAAGCGTATAGATTGACCCTCCCCCGTTGAACCCTCGAACGGAGAAGTAGCCGTCACGAGCCAGTCTCTGTGTCGTCTGTTTCCAGTTGGAAATGCTGGTGCCGACGGTCTCGGCGGCGTTACTAGCCTGAATAATTTTGGTGCTCCTGGTGCCCGTCAGACAGGCTTGCCGGAACAGAAAGTCCATGACAGAGCGACGCGTCTTGACGAGATATTCAAGTGAGGGTGGAGTTCGGATAGTGTCATCGACACTGTCATCGACTTTGATGGCGACTCGTCGTTGACGTGTCATCGACATGTCATCGACATGTCTTTGACTGCCTGTCGACGTGTCTGCAACCACAGGCCGACTTGTCATCGACTTGTCATCGACTTGTCGTCGAGTAGTCTCTTTGTTGTCATCGACCAGTATTTGACTTGCCTGTGCCGCCGGGGTTTTGACGTGGAGTTCCGTCATCGACTCGTCATTGACCTCTGTCATCGACTCGTCATCGATCGGTGCCGTCGGAACGCTCTCGCCCTCAAGCCAAGGGCGGCGTTTCCCTATCCCCGTTACGGGACGTTGTTCGCGCCGCTGGACCAGCGGCAGATCGTCCCCCGCCTTTCGCAGGAGCTTATTCATGTCAACCACGCTCGGCCCCCTCTGGCTCCCACCCAAGCGTCGTCAGTAGGAGGTCGGTGTAGTCGCTGCCGATGGTCGAGGCGTTCTTGTAGTCGTTGAACACCGACCCATAGCGGTAGGACGCTTTGGTCACTTCAGCGGAATGACGAATAGCTATTGGGGAAAGGTGTTCCGATAGGAGTTCGTCGCGCGAGAGGGCCGTCAGGGTCTTCACGCTGGTTTTGGTCCGCTGATCCAAGCTGGAGAGGAAGACCGTCGCATTAAGGTCGGCCGGGCCGATGCCGAAGGCCTCCAAGGCCTCAAAAGCCTCACTCAGGCAGATCCGCGCGCCCTTAAGCCCGAACAGGTCAGGTCGGACGGGAATCATGAGGTAGCCGCTTCCCTTAAGCTGCCCTATCGCCGAAACAAAGCTCTGCCCCATAACCGAGAGCTGCGGCGGACTGTCCACAAATACCTTGGTCCCCGGTCCGAGCAGCTCGAACAGTTCGTGGGTGAGCCGCAATGCCTGAGATTTTATTAGGCCAGGCTTACCAAACGCTCGGTCGAGATAGATGTTGTTCAAGTTCGATTTGATGATCCAAGTCCCTGGAGCTACCTCCGTTAGGAGGTCCTTGGTTTTGGCTTTGCCCTCCAGCCAATGAACCAAGACCGGCTGGTCGTCGTCCGCCGGCGACCCCGTCACCTGCAGGGACAGAGAGGCCTGCGAGTCCCCGTCCAAAAGCACGATAGCCTGCTTGCGGTCAGTGAGCCGCCGAGCGGCGATCGCCGTATGAACACAGCTGCTGGTCTTGCCTGAGCCTCCAGATTGGGTGGCAAAAACAAAAAGACCGCTTTGAAAAATTTTGGCCAGCCCACGCTGAGTCAGGTAACGCTGAACCAGCTCCGGGGCGATGCCGACCAGGCGGTTGCCGGTAATCTCCAGCAGCGACTTGTCCTGCTGCTTCATCGACATT
>JAYWBY010000650.1:0-3278 GCA_043781115.1 Pseudomonadota bacterium | reverse complement strand
ACTCGGCAAATTCGACGAAGCGAAAGCCACCTTCGCCGACTACATCGAAGCTCACGGGGACGTGGCGCCGCGCTCTCGCCTCCTGTTAATCGAAGCCGAAATGGCTTACGCCGAGGCCGATTACGGCCGGGCGCAAATCCTGGCGTCGGAGTCGCTGAAACAAGGCGGCGACGGCACGTTGCTCTTCAACCTGCTCGGTAAGTGTTTCATGCAGCTGCTCGACTATTCGTCGGCGCTCAAATGCTTCAGCAGCGCCCACAAGCAATCCCCGCTTAACATCGAGCGGCTCTGCGCCATCGCCGAGGCCAACTCCGAGATCGGCAACCACGTAGAGGCGTCGGCCGCGCTCCAGCGCGCCAACAACCTCGAGGACGGCAATCTCGTCGTCAAAGAGACCGACGTCAAGTGCTCGCTCATCCGCGGCGACACGGCGCGGGCCCAGAGCGTCATGAGCCAGCTCGAGTCGATCAACAGCGTCATCTCTTACATGAACAATAAGGCCATCGCCCTGGCGAAGAACGGCGAGCTCGACGCCGGCATCGCCCTCTACCGCAAAGCCCTGAAGGCGATCCCGGAAAACCGGCTGGAATTCCGACCCCTCGTCCTCTACAACCTGTCGCTCGCGTACGTGAAGAACGGCGACATGGAAGAAGCCCTGATCCCTTTGAAGCGCATCCTTTCGGAAGAGCACCAAGGCAAGGTCTTGCGCAAAGCCGACTCCCTGCGCGTCCGGCTAGAGGCGGCGATCAAGACTGGTAAGCCGCTCATCCTCACGGCCACCCAGAATTTGGCTCATTTGGCCGTCGCCGAGCCGACCACCGCCTTGTCGAAGGTCGCCACGACCAGCAGCCTCATCGACGTAGTCAAAGGCGACATCGCCTGCTACATGGTCTTCGTCAATCCGGCGGCAAAGACGGACAAGGTCAAAGGCATGATGGCCAAAGCCCTGCGCTTCCAACTCCGCGACGCGATCTCGCGCAGCGACGGGATGGGCGTCGAACGCACGTCCAAGCGCGCAGACGGCAAAAAGGCGAGCTGAGCTTCACTCCTTTAAGAGCGCCCGCCGAACCAGGTCGACGCCGCGCGGAGTCGTCTCGTAATTGAGCGTCGCCAAGTGGATCGACCCGTCCTTCAGCTCGGGGAGGGCGCGCCGCTTCAGCCCGGTCGCGCCGGCGAGCAAATGCGTCGGAAGAACGGCGATGCCGGCTCCCCGGCGGACAAGCTCAAGGAGAGCGCCGACCGAGCCGGCACGGAGGAAGCGCCGCGGTTCCTTGCGCGTCAACTTGTGCAGGTGACTGCCCTTGTCGACGAAGAGCCAGCGGTAGTCCTCCAGCTTTTTCAAGTCCACGTCGAACGCCGCGATCAATTCGAAAGTCTCGCGGAAGAGCTTCACCGACGAAGCCAAACTCGACTCGACTTTCTCGCTCGTCAGCGCCAGGTCGACGTCGCCCTGCTCGATCATCCGCCGGACGGTCGACGCCGAGCCGACCGTGACCTCGACATCGAGTTCCAGCGCGGATAAGGTCGCGAGCCGCGAAGGGAGCCAGAGGGACGCGACGCCTTCCAACGCCGCGATGCGAACGGTCGCCATCCCGCCCGCCTCGAAGTCCGCCGCCCAGGCGTTGAACTCGCCAAGTCGTCCCAAGAGGTCCGCGCCTTTCGGCGTCAGGCTGACCGCCCCCGGCGCCCGAAGCAGGAGTTGGAAGCCCAAGTCCTCCTCGAGCAGCCGGATTTGGCGGCTGACGGCCGACTGGGCGATGCGCAGTTGGCGCGCCGCCTGCGAGAAACTCCCGGATTTTCCCGTTAGATAAAAAGCTTTGAGGTAGCGGAAATCCATATCTAAAAATTATATCATAATTAGAGAATCTATATATTTAACAGATTGCATAAAAGAGCCGATAAGCACTCCATCGGGCGGCGATTGGCGGCCCACACCAAACCAACGGCAACCTTATTACTTGGAGAATCGACATGAAAACCCTAATCCAAACCCTTCTCGTCCTCGCCCCCTTGGCCCTCGGCTGCAGCGCGCCAGCTCATCCGACGAGCTCCTTGAACTCCTCCGCAGCTCCCGCCTCCGCCGCCACCGACGTCGAAGGCAAGGCCCGCGTCCTGGTCATCGGCCAGCACGACTACGTCGCCCTCGAACTGAAAGGCGACGACCTTGGCGCCGCCCTCTACACGCACTTGAGCGGCCTCGCAGCCGTCACGGAAGGCGACGACGGCGACTACACCACCTTCAAGACGAGCAAGGAACTGAGCTGCGGCGGCGACAACATGTCGGGCGGCGGCGAAATCGAATACTTCGACGAAATTTATTGCGTCATCAACTTCTCCCGCGCCGGCAAGGCCGGCCCCGGCAGCGACGATCCGTTCGCTTGGGCCAACGCGACGCTGAAAACCGGCGACATGCCGGTCACCGTCCACTTCGAGAACGGCACGGCCTCCGTCGAACTCGCGCCGAGCGCCGACAGCCATGTCCTCTTCGACGCCTTGACGGCCTTGCCGGAAGTTAAGGAAGAAGACGAAGAAATCAGCCACAAGGTCTCATCGGACGTGCGCCTCGACTACGACTACAGCGACGGCGACGACTACAGCGCGATGTTCAAGATCGACACGAAGGGCATGCTTACGGCCGAGTAATCAGTCGTTGTTTGGTGAGAGGGCCCACCCGCCGCGAGGCGCGGTGGGACTTTTTGCAGTGGAGGGGGGGATGCCGAAGCGGCTGATTGCTGCTGCAGATTGCCGAGTCGGCTCTCAGCATCTGCAGCTGCGATCGGCTTTCCGCATCGGCATCGGCTTCAGCATCGGCTTCAGCATCGGCTTCGGCTCCGGCAATCGGCTTCGGCTTCGGTCAATCGGACTCGGAAGATCTGAGATCGGCTGCCGCAGGGCGACAGCCGAGCCAGCGGCGCCTAACGGCGGCAAGCCCCGAGAAGACGATAGATGTGAGCGGCAGTCTTGTCGGCAAGGAGACCGGACTCCGAGTCTAGGAGACCTCCAAGGTCCAAAAAGGCTTGAGCCTCTTTGCAGCTCGCGAAAGCGATTTCGAAGAAGCGGGCTTGATCGGCACTGGAGGTCTTGCCGTATCCCTCGGCAAGGTTGGCGGCGACGCTTGATGCCGCGCGTAGAAGTTGGTTTTTGAGGTGGGCAGGAAGACGCAAGGGCACGGTGGAGCGGTAGAAGGCGGCGGCTAGCTGATAGGAGCGGAAGGTCGTTAGCATAAGAGGCCTCCAGAAAAAAAGGTTTTCACAAGGTGAAACCTTTTTTTCTGGAGG
>JAYWBY010000649.1:0-3290 GCA_043781115.1 Pseudomonadota bacterium | reverse complement strand
CGCTCGAGGGCCACGTAGCCGTGATAGTCGATGCTGGCGACGGAGTAGGACCAGCCTTGCGGGAAGTCGAGGTCGATGTTGAGCTGGCAGTTTTTGCGTTTTTGGTTGAACGGCACGCCGGTGCCGGCTTCGGCGATCATGCTGTCGAAATACATCGTAAAGGCGCCGCGATCGGCGGCGATGCTGCTGGCGACAGAGCCGGCGGGGCAACCCGAGCCGGCATAGCTGAGGCTCCTCAGGCGCACGTAGCTCGGAGTTTTCTCGAAGGGGATGATCGTGCCGCCGCCGTCGCCTTTGCCGTCGCGCGACACGGTGTCGGCTTTGGCTTCAGCGAAGGTGACGAGCGCCAGCGCCGCGGTCAGGAGCACCTTGGTAACGGTTTTGAGGTTGTTCTGGGTTTTCATTTTCGCTCTCCTGATCTTGTGCGGTTTGTTTTGCGAAGCGTTTGTCTCGCCCCCAAGTAGAGAAATAACACGCACCCCCTGCGGGCGCAATAACTCACAGAACAAAGTGTTCTGTAAGATTGGCGGACCCTGAGTGAACGCGCCATTGTGACGTAAAAACTGTCGATGGGGTCCGGTCATGGGCGGCTACGCAGCGATCCAGGAACTTCGCCGCCGTGAATACCGCCGCCCCGTCGTCGCCCTGACCGCGCATGCGATGAACGAAGAGCGCCGCCGCTGCTTGGACTTGGGCTTCGACGACCGTCTCGGCAAACCGCTCAATAGGGAGCTGCTGATGCGCTCGCTCGAGCACTTTGCTGGGACCGGCAAGGGCGGCGGCCGGCCTGGCGTTTAGCATTGAGCAAGAAGGACCAACACGGTCTCATTCGTCTCACTTTAGGCCCAGAAACGGCTATCAGTCGGGTCGAGCCATACCATTGACTTGTAACGTGGTAAGGCTCAGAGAGTCGGACAACACCCCAGATTGACAAGACTTTCGCTAAGTATTTGGGAACCTCCCCCCCAACCTATCTAGCGGGAATCGCTGCTTCTGCACCAGAAACAGCAGCGCCTACCGATAAACTCAGGGAACCCATTATGGGAGTGAGCTTGTCCCCCCGTCCTTCAAGTGCGCTCGCCGCCGCTGGCTCAAGCTTCGAGACCCGCGAGGTCGCCGGCATTTCGCTGGTCCGCGTCCTCGGTAGCGGCGCTTCGGCGATGGTCTACCTAGGCGTCCAAGGCAGCGACCGCTTCGCCGTCAAGATCTCGAACAAAAGGGACGCGAGCGGAGAAATTCTTCGCCGCTTTCGGATGGAAGCCGCCGTCCTGCACCGGGTTCGCCATCCATCCGTCGTCGTGGCGCGGGAGGTCGGTGAAATCGAAGGGTTCCCCTTCACCGTCATGGAGTTCGTTCCGGGAGACACGCTCGCGAACCGCCTCAACGTCGGGCCATTGCCTTATGGGGAAGCGCTGGCCTTCGCGTCCCAGCTGGCGCGGGTGCTGGAGCGCGTCCACGCGAGCGGCCTAGTCCACCGGGACCTCCAGCCCAACAACCTCTTTTGGAACGTGGAATCGCGCACTCTTCGCCTGATCGATTTCGGGCTCGCCGGCGCTGCCGGCGGAGAGGTCACGAATGAAACCATCGGCACGGTGACGTACATGTCTCCGGAGCAAACCGGCGCCATGCAGCGACCGGTCGAAGGCCGCACCGATCTTTATGCCCTCGGCGCGCTCCTTTTCCATTGTCTGGCCGGTCGCCCGCCGTTTCTCGGCGTCCAAGCCGCCGACGTCGTACACCAACACGTTCACGCCAAGGCTCCAGACGTCCGGGCCTACGCTCCCAAAGTACCCGAAGCCGGTGCGCTGCTGATCGCCCGGCTCCTGATGAAAGATCCAGACGATCGCCCAGCTTCCGCCGCGGCGCTGCTCGAGGAGTTGCATCGGCTGCACCGTGCGGTCGACCCGGAAGTGAAAGACTGCCACCCGAATTCGCCTTCTCCGGTCACGGATTTCGTCGGGCGCCAGACCGAGCTCAAACGGCTGCACGAGGTTTCCGCAGAAGCCCTCGCAGGCGACGCCCGCCTGGTCTTGGTCGAAGGCTTGCCCGGGTCAGGCAAGAGCCGGCTCACCAGGGAGCTCGCAAATTTGGCCGTGGGCTCCGGCGCGCTTTGTCTCACCGGCAAATGCCATAAGCGTCTCCCGTTCGAGCCTTTGACGCAAATCGCCCGCCAACTAGCGGAGCAAATCGCGACGCTTGATGTGCGGAGCCAAGAGGAAGCCAAACGCAGCCTCGTGCCCGTCCTGCAGCGTCACGCGGCCTCTTTCGTCCGGATCGATCGTCGCCTCGGGGAAGTCCTCGGAGTCGAGCTGCCCGTCGAGGCGCCAGTCGTCGCCAAGGAGACGCTCCACGAAGGCCTCGTCGACGCCTTCGCGGCCTTTGCCGCCGCTTACCGCCCTTTGCTGTTGATCGTCGACGACGTGCAGTGGATCGACGACTCGTCGCGCGCCATCCTTGCCCGCCTGGTCGGCAGAAAGCAAGGTTGCCCCGTCTTGGTCGCCGTGACCGCGAGAAACGAAGCCGACAGCAAGGAAGCCCTTGCCCGCTTTCTGCTGATCATGGATGGGCTGGTCGCCCATCACGTCTACCTGGGTCCGCTGGATCCCGACGACACCGGCGAGCTCGTTCGCACGAGCCTGGGCGGGCTCGCGGTTCCCGACGCTTTCGTCACCAAAATTTTCGACGGCACCGGCGGCAACCCGTTCGCAATCGGGGAATATCTCCGCAACGTCGTGCTAAAGGGCATCCTCGCGCCCTGCGGATCGTCATGGGACGTGGATTGGCCGGAGCTCGTGCGGCTCGACCTGCCGACGAACGTCGTCGACCTCGTAAGGCGAAGGATCAAGGAGCTGCCGCTCGACCAACAAAGTGTCCTCGCTGCCGCTGCCATTCTCGGCGTCGAGTTTCCGACGTCGCTGCTCCTTCGCACTCATGCGGGACCTGGCGAAGAGGTCGACGCGGCACTCGCCCGCGCGGTCCAGGAGTCTTTCGTCACGGCGGTCGAAAATGGCCGCTGGAGGTTCGTGCACGACCGGGTCTTGGAGGCCATGCTCGCGACGGCCACAGCGGAAGAAAAGAGGACGTGGCACCAACGCGCCGCCGACGCCTTGAGCTCCGAAGTCTCGTCCGGCCGGGCGCGCAGCGTCGAAATCGCCCCTCACTATTGGCTCGGTGACTCGGCGAAAAATCCCGCGTCGGCTTACGCGGCATGCGTCGCGGCCGCCAAGGAAACGGTCGACGACCACGACCTCGACCAGGCGTATCAGTTTTATTCTTGGGCGGAACAAATC
>JAYWBY010000648.1:0-3290 GCA_043781115.1 Pseudomonadota bacterium | reverse complement strand
AGCAAGCTCTATACCGCAATGGCGGCCGCTAAGCCGGTTCTGGCATCGCTTCCGAAGAATTCCGAGATGCACTCGATCATCTCGGGCATTGGCGCCGGGGTCACCGCGCCCGCCGGCAACGCCAAAGCCTTCGCCTCTGCCATGGAACAACTTAGAGCTCAATGGGCCGTCGAACCGGAAAAATTCCGCGCACAAGGTCAGAATGGCCGCGAGTACATTACCACGGGATGGAATTCGACGAAGGCGTTGGAACGCTACGCTCAGATCCTGGCCAAGTGAATCTTGGCCCTGGAAATCGACAACGTCGCCACGTTAGTTATTTGCACCGAACGGACTGACGGTGTTGAAATGCGGGCGCAAAGGCTAATTGACGCCGAATTGGCGAAGTTTAGCTGGCCGAATTACGGGCTGAAGTCTGACCAAGAATTGTGCGCGGGGAAGCCCCAGATTTGACTCAGCGCAAAGGAACTCAATATTAGGCAGTATTTTTGCCCGTGGGCGCCGTCTTTCGTTGTCAGGATGCCGAGTAGGGACCGTGATTCGTGGTAGAATCAGCTATTCCCCACAAATCTCCGAGATCGAAAATGACCAAAGGCAAGGTTGCATTTGTAACCGGAGTCACGGGCCAAGACGGCGCCTATCTTGCGCACCTTTTGCTGGCCAAGGGCTACGAAGTGCACGGCGTAAAGAGGCGCGCGAGTTCTTTCAATACGCAGCGCATCGATCCATTTTACCAAGACCCTCACGAAGGGGGAGGTAAGCTCTTTCTGCATTACGGCGACTTAACAGATTCGACTAACCTGCTGCGTTTGATCGCGCAGATTCGCCCGACGGAAATCTACAATCTTGCGGCCCAAAGTCACGTGAAAGTGAGTTTCGAGAGCCCCGAATATACCGCCAATGCGGACGGCATAGGAGCGCTGCGCATACTCGAGGCGCTGCGGGCGCTCGGGATGGAGAAGACGACTCGCTATTACCAGGCATCGACAAGTGAACTTTTTGGCCAGGTGCGGGCTACTCCGCAAAACGAGTCGACGCCCTTTCACCCTCGAAGCCCCTACGGTGTAGCGAAACTCTATGCTTACTGGATAACCGTGAATTACCGTGAAGCCTACGGAATGTTTGCCGCCAACGGGATTTTGTTCAATCACGAAAGTCCTCTGCGCGGTGAAACCTTCGTGACGCGCAAGATTACGCGTGCGGCAGCTCGAATTGCATGCGGGCTTGAGCGAGAGCTTTATGTTGGCAACCTAGATGCCACCCGTGATTGGGGCCATGCACGAGAATATGTTGAAGGCATGTGGCGGATTTTGAATGCCGAGAAGGCCGATGATTTTGTCCTTGCGACTGGCCGCGCAACAACGGTGCGCGACTTCTTGGTCAGCGCCTTTCGCCATGCGGGCATTCACTTGGCGTTCGAGGGCAAGGGCGCCAATGAAGTTGCGCGCTGCACTCGAACCGGCAAAACGATCGTTCGACTTGATCCTAAATACCTCCGTCCAACTGAAGTGGAGTCACTTCTCGGGGACGCAGCGAAAGCCAAGCGCGAACTCGGCTGGGAAGCAAAAATTTCCGTTGACGAACTTTGCCGTGAAATGGTCGAGGCCGATCTACACCGAGCGAGGGAGGAACTGGAGGCCGAGAGAAATGCGCACAAAACGGTCGAAGTTCTAGCGCACGAACCCGGCGGTTTCCTCGGCTGGCTGGAACGGCAAGGGCAGACTCTGCTGGACGAATCCGCATGAGGGCGCTTTGTCAGTAATGCAATCGTCGGACAAGGTGTTCGTCGCCGGCCACCGGGGGCTCGTGGGCTCCGCAATCTTGCGCAAGCTGACGGGGCTTGGATACAGAAATATTTTGACCCAGACCAGAAGCGAACTGGATTTGCGAAACGCGGCGGCGGTTCTCGCGTACCTTCTAAGGGAGCGGCCTGACGTCGTAATTTTAGCGGCCGCCAAGGTCGGTGGTATTCACGCCAATAATACATTTCGCGCCGAGTTTTTGACGGAAAATCTCGCCATTCAAGCGAGTGTCATTTTGGGAGCGCATTCGGCCGGAGTTCGGCGGCTAGTGTTTCTCGGATCGAGCTGCATATATCCACGGGACGCCAGCCAGCCGATGGCAGAGACAGCTCTCCTTACCGGTCCTTTGGAGTTCACGAATCGCCCATATGCGTTGGCCAAAATTGCAGGTCTCGAGCTGGTACACTCGCTGCGGCTGCGCGCGGCCCGCGACTATTTTTCGGTAATGCCGACCAACCTGTACGGTCCGGAAGACAACTTCGATCTCGTAAAAGCCCACGTGCTTCCGGCATTGATAAGCAAGTTTACTACCGCGGTGTCGAGCGGCGCTGACTCGGTAACCTTATGGGGAACGGGAACTCCGCTGCGGGAGTTTCTTTACTCGGAGGACTGTGCTGACGGCATTATCTTTCTCGCCGAAAGGCTAACGCGAGAAATGCTGGATCGCGCCCCGATCGCTCTCGCTGGATGGTCACATGTAAACCTAGGCAGCGGACAGGAAGTCAGCATCTTCGACCTGGCGCGACAAATCGCGCGTATCGTGAACTTCAAGGGTCGGCTGGTGCTGGATAGTTCGAAGCCGGATGGCGCGCAGCGCAAGCTGCTCGATGTGAGCTACATTAACGGCCTCGGCTGGCGGCCATCGACGACCTTGGAGCAGGGACTACGGAACACGGTGGCGTGGTTTAGCGCGAATCGTCAGAGTCAATGCTGAAACGATCGGTTACTACACGACGGCGGGCGACCTTTGGTATACTGATCTCCGGCGCCGGGCCTTTAAAGCGTTTAGGGAATGCCGATAGAAACAGAGGACCCTGGCCACCATAGATTCTTTAAGCCAATCGAGGATCAAAAAATGGCGACTGTTGCCGTTGATTTCGACAATACGCTAGTTGCGGAAGACTCGGAGGGCAACATCGAGCCCGTCGTAGGCGCTCGCGAGGCAATGCTCGCGTTGAGTGAACTGGGTCATAAAATCATTATTCATACTTGCCGCACAACTGAAGCCCTCGAAGCTAATCGTCTCCATGAAGAAGTTGCCTTCATCGAAGAGGTCTTGACCAACTTCGGCATTCCCTTCGATCAGATTTTTGTTGGACCAAAGTTGATCGCGGATGCATACATCGACGACCGGGCCATCGAATTCCGTGGAGACTGGCCGGAAACCGTTGCCGGTCTTATTCAATATATTCAAAGGTCCGCTTAGTCGGACTGTCAGCACAAATCAAGTTGTACCGAAACCGATTTCCAAGATCAGCGTTGCTACCC
>JAYWBY010000647.1:0-3294 GCA_043781115.1 Pseudomonadota bacterium | reverse complement strand
CGGGAACTCGTGGACGGGCAACGCGGGTTCGCCGGATCTTATCGGGTCCTCTACACGTTTGAACAGCGCGGCGACCCCCAGACGGTTTTCGACGAGCTGCAGGCCTTTGCCTTCTTCGTCGACGTGAAGACCGCAGGCGGCGACGTCGTGCGCTTTTGGCAGCTGCAGCGCGGCGCTCGCTTTACGATTGAAGGCGTGTTCTCGAGCGGTCTCGGCTCGACGCGGTCTTTGGGGATTGGCGAAGTGCGCAATCCGGAATCCGGGTCGACGATTTACGACCAGCGAGCGGCGTGCGCGCCCACGCGCCGTGAGAAGTAGCCTCGGCCCTCCGGGACGCGCCGAAGGTTGACAACTGGCAGATACTGTTTCAAGACGGCAGCGATTTTCCCCTGACGATGGGCGGCTCTAAAACGCGCCGCTCGACGTTCCGCCGAAGCCCGACGCACCGGTCCGCGCCTGGTTGTTGGCGCCTGACTGCCAAACGGCGGCGCCGCCGCCGTCCTCTTGGCGTTTGACGCACTTCCACTCGATCGCGGTGTTGGCCGGTAGATTCGCCACGGATAGCGTCCAGCTCGGGTACGCCGCGGCGCTCATTTTCAAGCCGCGCGCGGCGTCCCAGGCTCCGAGCTCCGTGACGTTGCCGACCGCGTAAACGGAGGCGCCCGCCGACGTTTGGCCGTTGGCGCAGCTCAAAAAGAGGTTCGACCGAGGAGCCTCGGCGGCTTCCAGGTCGACGGTGACGACCTGGGCCGAGCGCACGGAAACGTTGCCAAGCTCGATGACAATGACTCCGGAAGCGGAGTTGGCGAAACAAGGCGCCGGGGCGGTGGAGCACGCCGGCAAGGCGCGGCCCCCGAGGTCGGCGCCGCGTGTGGCGCGCCCCTCGACCGCCAACTCGAGCCGGTAGCCCCGGTGAGTCGGCATTCCGGTGTACTGGCCAACGCTGGCCCCGATCGTCACGGAAACTTGATTTCCGGCGAGCTGCTGCGTCAAATGCGTCACAGACGTCTGGCCGTTTTCGTAGCCGAAAGACTCGCCGTCGTCCTCGTAAAGGTCAAATGCGCTGGCGGCCTCGGCCGCGAAAATCTTGAAGGTCATTCCGCTCGCGACGCTGCCGTCGGCGCGACGGCCGCGGATGTTCTTGGTCTCGTCGTCCACCAACGCTTCGGGAAGGATGGCGCCGGCGCGCGCGAAAAGCGGCAATTGAAAAAATCCAGCAGCATAGAGCGGCCGCCCCGCGAAGATTCTGCCGTCACTTCGCAGCCATTCGCCCGAATGGAAGTCGACCCAGGTCCCTGCCGGCAAATAAACGTCGTGCGCCACGGCGTTCGGCTCGGCGACGACGGCCACGAGCAAGTCTTTGCCGATCAGCTTCTCGCTGCCGAGGGTCCGGACCTTCGGATCGGCTTGGTACCGGTAGACGAGCGGCGGAAAGACCGGTTCTCCGGTCAAATGCGCTTGGTGGGCTAACGAGTAATAGTAGGGCGCCAGCCGGTAACGTTGGCGAAGATTTTCGAGGTTGCTCCGCTCTTCGCCCCGCTCGGTGGGCGACGTCGAACGCGCCTTGTCGAGGTTCCACGCATGCGGGCGAACCGGCACGTCGAGCGCCGCGCTGGCGGCGAACCATTCGGTGTAAAGCCGTTCGGGACCGCCGTCGATGCCGCCGCGACTCCGCTGAAAACCGCCGACGTCGCTGCCGTAGTAGTCGATGCCCGAAAGCGACATGTGCATTTGGACGTTTTGCTGGCTCCTGAGGTTGCCCCAATTCGTACCGATGTCGCCGGACCACATGCCTACGCCGTTTCTTTGGATACCCGACGTCCCAGTCCGCGACAGAAGGAACGGGCGCTTCGCCGACTGATGCCGGCGGTAGCCCCGCCAGATGCTTTCCATCCAGCGGAAGCCGTAGATGTTGTGAACGTCGGCGTGCGAATGCTTGCCGAGCTCCGGGAAGCCGCCGTACCAAGCCGTCGAGTTGTATTGTTCGGGTTCGCCCAAGTCGGCCCAGTGGTCGTTGATCCCCATGTCGGCCAAGGCTTGCCGCCGGTAGTCGTGCCAATAATCGGCGGCTGCCGCCAACGTGAAGTCGACCATACCGCCCCGGCCCCACCACGGGTTGTAGTTGAGATAGGTCGGCCCGCACGTTTCGCAGTCCTTCACCAAGGCGCCGTGCGCCTCAAGGCTCTGGTATTCGTCGAGCGTCCTCGAGATGTAGGGTTCTTCGATCAACATCAGGTTGACGCCGTCCGCCGCGAGGCTCGCCACCTTGCCTCGCGGGTTGGGAAAGTTGCGCTCGTCCCAGCCGAGGCTCCCCATGCGGCTGTGATCGGGGTCGCCGAAGGTGCCGCCGAACCATTGCAAGTCGAGGGCGAAACCATCCACGGGAAAGTGCGCTTGCCTAAGACCAGCGAGCGTCGCGTCGACCTCGCCCCAATTCTGGAAACCGAACTCCGAAACCCAAAGCCCGAAGCTGCGCTTAGGGGGTACCGGTGGCTTGCCCGTCAACTCCATGTAGCTTCGGCGAAGCGCGGGCAAATCGTCGCCCTGCAAGACGTACCAGCGAATCTGGTCCCCCCACATGCCGAGGCGCCAGGGCGAGGCGCGGAAGTCCCACATCTGCTTGTAGATTTGATCTAGGAAAAAGCCGTAATTCTGCGTGCCGTCGCCGAGTGCGTACATGATGGGAAACATCGAGTAGTCGTTGGCGCCGCCGGCGAAGCCGCGCAAGCGGGCGCCGTAGCCGTCCGAGAGCGGATCCCAGACCCGCCCGAGCCAATCCCCGTCGGTGTTCTCTTCCGCGAAATATTGCCCGAGCCCATAGACGTTGCGGGTCGCCGGCGAATCGATCGTCAAACCTTTCCAGGCATCTCCGAGGCGGTCGGGACACACCGTCTGTAAGTCGACTTGGCGGCGGAGATCGCGGACCTTGACGCAGAGGTTGCCGTCGACGACGGCGCTCAGCGAGGCCGTCTCCACGTGACGCTCGTCCGCCACGAAGTGGCTCGGCCCGGCGAAGTCGGTTTTTGCGACCATCGGAGTCGTGTAAATTCCGGCGCCGGTGTCGCCCGCCCCCGCGCCGATTTCTAAATGGAGCACGTCGTCCCGGAGCGCTTCGACGAGCAGGTAGTGACCATTGCCGTGGTACGCGTGGCGGAACTCCGAACCGACTCCGGCAAAACTCGAAGACGACCACACGAGACCTAACAAGGCTGCTCGTCTCAGCATGGAGACTCCACGAAAGCAATGGCTTCGGTCAGGACGGGTTTCTACCCCGACACTACCGAGCGGAGTCGG
>JAYWBY010000646.1:0-3297 GCA_043781115.1 Pseudomonadota bacterium | reverse complement strand
GCTGACCCAAGCGAAAGAAGGCCGTCGCCACATCTTGGACAAGATGAAGTCGGCGATTTCCGAGCCGCGCGAGTTGAGCGAATACGCGCCGCGGATCTTCCAACTAAAGATCTCCGTCGACCGCATCCGGGACCTCATCGGCCCGGGCGGCAAGAACATCAAGAAGATCGTCGCCGACTCTGGCGTCAAGATCGACATCTCCGACGACGGCATGGTGAACATCGTTTCGCCGGACGTCCTGTCGGCGGAAGCCGCCAAGCAAATGATCCGCAGCATCACGACGGACCCGGAAATCGGCGGCATCTACCTCGGCACCGTGAAGAAGATCATGGACTTCGGCGCTTTCATCGAAATCAAGCCGGGCCAAGAAGGCCTGTGTCACATTTCGGAACTGGAAGAGGGCCGCGTCGCCAAGGTCACCGACGTCTTGAAAGAGAACGAAGAAGTCATGGTCAAGGTCTTGGACATCGACCGTCAAGGCAAGATCAAGCTCAGCCGCCGCGGCGCTTTCGGCAAGAAGCCGACGCAGTGAACTGATGCGTACTGGTCAGAAATAGGAAAGAGCAGGGCAACCTGCTCTTTTTTTTCGCGCTTAGGCCTAGGCAATCCTTGCCTGTCCCAAAGCGGCCGCCTCGTCGGTATAATTAGCGGATGATCCCAAAGAAGTTCAGCTCTCGCAGCAAGCTCACCCCGTGGCTTGTTTTGCTTCTCGGCGTGTTTGCCACGACGTCGGCCACCTGGCTTACGGCGCGGCACCACGCCGACACGATGGAATTGGAATTTGGCTCGACGGCTGGTGACTTGCAGGACGCGATCACCGACCGGTTGAACGTCTATGCAGACAGCCTGCGCTCGGCGAGCGGGCTCTTCGCCGCCTCCGACGCCGTTTCGCGCGCCGATTGGCATGCGTTCAACGAGGTGTCGCGTATCCGAGCGATCTATCCGGGGATCCGTGGCCTCGGCTACACCGAAGTGGTGCCAAAGGAGCACCTGGAGGCCTTTCGCACCGAACTCATTGCGGGCGGCAAAGAGCAATTTGAACTGACGCCAGCGGGTGAACGCCCCTCGTACTGGCTGACGAAGTTCTTCGACTCCGATCAGACTACTCCGGTGACTTACGGCTTCGACATGTCGTCGGATCCGACTCGCTTGGCTACCGCCGAAGCCGCCCGAGACAGCGGCGAGCCGCGCCTTACCGGACGCATTGTGCTGAAGACCGACAGAACCGGCGCGCCGGCAATGCTCATCATGGCTCCTTGCTATAGCAGAAACTACGCGCCAACGCTCGAGGGTCGTCGCCAGGCGTTCAAGGGCTTCGTATACGCCGCTTTGGTCATCACGGACTTGATCGCGGCGACGATCCACGACTTGCCCGCGAACATGCGCGTGACGATCTACGACTCCGTCGACGAAAGCGAGGCGCATCGGATCTACGGCGAAGCGCCAGCCCGGGGCGACGCCCTCTTCACGAGCCGTCAAGTCGCGCCTTTACTCGGCAAGCAGCTGACTTTCATATGGACCGAGCCGAAGCCCGCGCTCTGGCTCAGCCGCGAATGCTTGGCCGTGGCCGGCGGCGGCTTGGCCATTTCCTTCCTACTTTACCTTCTTGCCCAAAACCTCGGAACGACGGCCGATCGCGCCGAACGCTTGGCACAACGGATGACGCAAGAGCTCAGGACGAATGAAGAGGAGCTGCGCAAGAGCCGAGCAGCCGCCGAACAGGCGACGAAGCTGAAGTCGGAATTCCTGGCGAACATGAGCCACGAGATCCGCACGCCGATCGGCGGCATCATCGGCATGACCGACCTGCTCTTGGAATCGAAGTTGGACGGCGACCAGCGCGATTTCGCCGGCATCGTCAAATCGTCGGCGGCAACTTTGCTGGCGGTGATCAACGACATCTTGGATTTCTCCAAGATCGAAGCCGACAAGATCGAAATTGAAGCGATAGATTTCGACCTCGAAGCCTTGGTCTCGACCGTCGTACGCAACTTGAGCTTGGCCGCTCGCGTGAAAGAACTGGAGGTCATCTGCGACCTCGACGACCGTATCCCGGACAAGCTCGTCGGCGACCCGCTCCGTTTGAAGCAGATCATCGCCAACCTCCTGAGCAACGCCATCAAGTTCACGGAACATGGCTATGTCTTGCTTCAAATCACCAGCGCCGGTTCGCGAGCCGGTGAGGAGGTCGTGTCGTTCAAGGTCGAGGACACCGGTATCGGCATCCCGGAGGCAAAGCGCGCGCTCATCTTCGAGGAGTTTTCTCAGGCCGACGGTTCGACGACCCGGCAATACGGCGGCACCGGCCTCGGCTTGGCGATCGCCGCGCGGCTGGCCAAACGGATGAACAGCGAAATTAGAGTTGCCAGCGATGTCGGCAAAGGTAGCACTTTCGCCTTCGACCTGTGCTTGAAGAAGTCGACGACCGCCCGGCCCCGCTCCACCCCGCTACTCGACGCGATGCCGAACCAAAAATTTTTGACCGTGCACCCAAGCCAAGTCTATCTCGACTTCCGCTTGAAGCAGGCGGTGCGGCGAGGCTGGGATCTGCAAATTGCCACTTCCCTGCAAGAGGCGAAGGCCGTCTTGGAAGAAGCGGCAAAGGCTGGCAAGTCCTACGACATGGTGGTCGTCGACTCGAGCCTCGTGGCCAAGATCGGTCTGCCTTGGGAGCCGACGTCCAGGACGCTCATCGCCGTCGACGTCGACACGCCGTTGCCCGGAATCTGCAAAGTCCGGTCGCCCCACGTCTTCTGGTTGAGGAAACCGATTCTTCCCCGAGAAGTCGTCATGGCGTTGACCCGCGGTTCGACCGTCACTGTGGCCGATTCTCCAGTCAGCCCTGCGGGACCGAACTCGCTCTTGAAGATCCTCGTCGCCGAGGACAACCCCGTGAATCAGAAACTCGTGCTCAGCCTCCTCAAACAAGCGAATCACCAAGTGCGTCTCGTGGGCAACGGCGCCGAAGCCGTGGCGGCGGCCCAAGACGAGGCCTTCGACTTGATCTTGATGGATATTCAAATGCCGGTCATGGGCGGCGTCGAAGCCGCCGAGGCCATTCGGAAGCTGGAAAAATCCGGCCAAACGCGGGTAAAAATCATCGCGCTCACCGCCCACGCGGGCTTCGACAAGCAGCACAAGGTCAGCCTCGCCTTGTTCGATGGCTATCTGATCAAGCCCTTCGATTCGCAGGCCTTCCGAGCGCTAGTGGCCGGCGTCGGGGCAGGTCTCAACGCGGCTAGGCCCGTCCCGCCAGACGAAGCCCTCGATTGGGCGACGTTCGAAACTTTGACAATG
>JAYWBY010000645.1:0-3313 GCA_043781115.1 Pseudomonadota bacterium | reverse complement strand
ATGAAATCAGTGGGCTATGCCTGAGGAGTCGGGGTCGGACTGGGGTTGCATCACGAGGTCGCGGAACTTCAAAGAGTCTTGGAGGGCATGGAAATCCTGGTCTTTGCGCGCCGTCGGCGTTAGCCGCGGATCGAGTGTCAAAGCTTCGGCCAGGGTGTTGATGGCGTCGTCCTTGCGTCCCATGAGAGAAAGCACGCAAGCTTCGTTGTAACGCGCTGTGGCGTCGTTCGGGTCGACTTCGGTGGCGGTGACGAAGAGTTTCAAGGCTTCGGTGAAGCTCTTCTTCCGGTAGTAAGCGAGTCCCATGCCGTTGTAGTAGTCGGCGCGCTCAGGGTCGAGGACGATGGCGTCCGAGAAGGCTTTCAGGGCGTCGTCATGCTTCCGCAGGTGCTCCGACAGCGTCTCGCCGAGCAAGGCATAAAGGACGCCACTCCCGGCTGCGTTGTCGTTCAACTTGCGGATCAAAGTCACGAGCCGGTCGTGGGCTTTGGCGTCTTTGTAGATGCGCGTCACGAATTCCAGAACGCCCAAGTTGCTTTGGTCGATCGTGTAGGCGGTCAGGAAATTCTGATCCGCGGCTTCGAAAGCCTTGCGCTGGAAGTTCGCGGCGCCGAGATGAGCGTAAACCATGGCTTTCACCGAGGGCGAAAGATCTTCCTTGTGCTCAGCCAGTACCTGCTCGAAGAGCGCCGCGGATTTTGCGCCGTCTTTCAAGTCCCGGTAGAGGAGGATGGCATCATTTACCTTCGCCTCCTTGTTCGACGGGTCGTCCTTGATGATGCGGCCATAGAGTTCATGGGCTTTGTGGAACTTGCCGAGGTCGGCGTCGGTGATGGCTTCCGTCAAGTCGAAGAGCGGCGACGGAAAACGTTTGTTCCAGTGGTCGAGCTTGGCGATCAGCTCGTCGCCGCTGGCTTCGGACTGCAGGATGGCGACGACGTAGGGCGCGATGATTTTGCGCTCGGCGTCGACGAAGGACAGGGCGGTTTCCAGAAGGCCCAAGACTTTGCCGCTGCCGGCATCGTCCGAAATCAAGCGAGCGCGAGTGAAGTAGAAGCGCCAGTTCGGTTCGATGCCCGAGGCTTCGGCTTCGTCGAGGAGCTTTAGGCCCCGGTCGGCGTTGCCCATCAGGTCGAGGATGTCGGCCAAGGCAACGTAGCCAATGCCGTCCTTCGGTGCCAGGTCGATCGCTTGCTGGGCGAGGTCAGAGGCTTGTTTCAGGATATAGAGGTCGCCGGGATCCTTGGCGAAGACTCGCACCATCACGTGCGCGAGCAGATGGTGGGCCATCGGAGACTTCGGGTTTATCTGCATCAGGCGGACGACTTCGTGCTCCAAAGCCGGCAACTCATGCTCGTCGGCGGTCCACACCCGGACCTCCAAAGATCGGCCATCGGTGGCCGGAGCGGCCTTGACTTCGGTGGCGACGACGCACGCGAAGGCGGCGGCAGCGGCCAGAAGCGCCATCGCGATGCGGCGCGCATCAAGCGAGCGGCTGAGTGCCGTTGCCGTGGAGGTTTTTGCCGATTGTTTGCTGCGTCCCTGCATGATCGACCTTTTCCATTTCTCCCCGTCCAGGGGTGCGAGGCGCTTAGCTGTTTGCCTCTTCTTTGAGTCTTTCGGCCGTTTTGTTTGCAGGTTTAATAAAAAATCTCTGGGAAATTGACAAAAAATGCATCAATCCAAATCTAAATCAGCGACTTAACGCGAAAAAATTAAACTGCGCCCGGCAACGTCTGCCCAGTGCAGGGCTAAATGATTTGCCTAGTGAGGACGATAGGAAAGGGTACGTAACACGCACTGGAACCCGAATGACTGAGCCAACGCCGAAACTCGCTCGACGCTATTGGATCTTCCTGCCACTCACGGCATTGGCTTTGGCGCTCGCACTTGGCTACGCGGCCAAGCGGCAGCAACTCCACCGCCTCGAACAATTGTCGATGGCGCGCAACTCGCTGCGCCCTGACGGCTCGGAAATGGCGGGGCTCTCGGGCGAGCGCCTCTCCGAGTCCCTGCTCACTGACTCGATCTTGTCGATCATTCAGAGTTACTACGTCGACCCGGCCCGCGTCGACAACCGCCATCTTCTTTTGACCGTGCTCGACTCTCTGAGTACGACGCCTCGGGTCAAGACCGGATCGAGCCCCGGCAGTGTTTGGGTCGAAGTAGACGGCGAGCGCAAGATCTTCCCGCTGAAAGAGCAGCCTCGCTACCAAGAAGTCCTGGACGTTTTCGCCACCGTCGCACACATGCTTAATGCGTCGAAGATCACGATCAACGGCGGCGAGACTCCCGAAAAGGGCGCGTCCGGCGCCGTGGCGCTCCTGAACAGCACCTTGGCCGAACTCGACGCGCACAGCGCGCTGCTGTCTCCGGATGCCTATAAGGAGCTGCGCCAAGGCACCGAAGGTTCCTTTGGCGGCTTGGGCGTCTTGGTGGGCATTCGCGACAACCTCCTCACCGTCATCAAGCCGCTGCCGCGGAGCCCGGCCCAACGCGCCGGCATCAAGAAGCACGACCGGATCTTGAGCATCGACGGCACTTTCACTTACGGCTATTCGCTCGACGACCTGGTCGAATACATGCGCGGCGAACCGGACACTAACGTCCAGCTTTCGCTGCTGCGGGACGGCGCGCACTCGCCCTCCGAAATGACTCTGAAGCGCGAAGTCATCCATGTCGACTCGGTCACGGTCGACGAGATAGACAAGAAGGGCATGAAAGTCCTGCACCTGACGATCGAGAACTTCGCCAGCCGCACGTCGCGCGAAGTCTTGAGCGCCATCAAGAAGTTCAAAGCTAAAAACGGCGGAGTCTTAAACGGTTTGGTCCTGGACCTGCGCTCCAACCCGGGCGGCCTCCTCGATCAGGCGGTTCAGGTTTCGGATCTCTTTTTGAAATCCGGGGTCATCGTGACGACCAAAGGGCGCCGTGAAGAAGTCGAAAACGCCGGCTCGGGCTTCGACGAAGTCGACTTCCCGATGGTAGTGCTGGTCGACGGGGACTCGGCCTCCGCCAGCGAAATCGTCGCCGGCGCCCTACAGGACCATGGCCGCGCGGTCGTCATCGGCCAGCCGAGCTTCGGCAAGGGGTCGGTGCAAACGATCTTCGAGTTGCCGGGCGACCGAGCGCTAAAGCTCACCATCGCCCGCTACTACACGCCAGGCGGCCACTCCATTCAAAACGTCGGCATCATCCCGGACGTTTGGCTGCAGCCGCTGGCCAAGACCGCGACCAACGACAACCTCTTTGGACCGTTCCGCTACAAGAACGAGCGCTTCCTTCACAGCCATTTGGAGAACGCCGACGGTGC
>JAYWBY010000644.1:0-3318 GCA_043781115.1 Pseudomonadota bacterium | reverse complement strand
CTTGAAGAAGACAACGTCGGCGTCGCCGTCTTCGGCGAAGTCAAAGGCATCCAAGAGGGCAATACGGTCAAGCGCTTGAAGGAGATCAACTCGGTCCCCGTCGGCGAAGGCCTGCTTGGACGCGTCGTCAACGGCCTAGGCGAGCCGATCGACGGCCAGGGCGCCCTCAAGACGACCGAACGTGGCGTCGTCGAGGTCAAAGCCCCGGGCATCATCGACCGGAAGTCCGTCCATGAGCCTCTCCAAACCGGCATCAAGGCCATCGACGCCATGACGCCGATCGGCCGCGGCCAGCGGGAACTGATCATCGGTGACCGCCAGACCGGCAAAACCGCTATCTGCATTGACACGATCATCAACCAGAAGGGCAAAGACGTTACCTGCATCTACGTCGCAATTGGCCAGAAGGCCTCGACCGTGGCCCAGGTCGTCGAGAAGCTTAAACGCGCCGGCGCCATCGACTACACGATCGTCGTGGCCGCCACCGCCCTCGATCCGTCGCCGATGCAGTTCATCGCGCCTTACTCCGGCTGCCGCATGGCTGAGTACTTTTTGCACAAGGGCAAGCACGTCGTCATTTTCTACGACGACTTGTCGAAGCAGGCCGTTGCCTACCGCGAGCTCTCCTTGCTGCTCCGCCGCCCGCCGGGCCGCGAAGCCTATCCTGGCGACGTTTTCTATCTCCACAGCCGCTTGCTTGAGCGTTCCTGTAAGCTCAGCGACGCCAAAGGCGGGGGCTCAATCACGGCCTTCCCGGTCGTAGAAACCCAAGCCGGCGACATTTCTGCGTACATTCCGACGAACGTGATTTCGATCACCGACGGCCAGATCTTCCTCGAATCCGACCTCTTCTTCTCGGGCATCCGCCCGGCGATCAACGCCGGTCTGTCGGTCTCTCGGGTCGGCGGCGCCGCGCAGGTTCCGGCGATGAAAAAGCTGGCCGGCAGCCTTCGCCTCGAACTCGCGCAATACCGTGAATTGGCGGCTTTCTCGCAGTTTGGTTCGGACTTGGACCAATCGACGCAAAGAACGCTCCGCCGCGGCGAGCGCCTGGTCGAGATCTTGAAACAAGGCCAATACGCGCCGGTGCACATCGGTCTGCAAGTAGCCTCGATCTTCGCGGTCACCAAAGGCTACGTCGACAAGCGTGAGATCAGCCAGCTCGGCGAGTGGGAAAAAGGCTTCCATGCCCATCTCAACGCCAAGTACGCTGGCGTTCTCGACAAGCTCGAAAAACGCGCCAAGCTCGAGGACGTGCAAGCGGACTTGATCAAAGCTATCGAAGAATTCGACAAGGGATTCAAGTAATGCCAAGTCTGAAGGACATCCGGCGGCGCATCGTCAGCGTCAAGAGCACGCAGAAAATCACGCGTGCCATGAAGCTGGTGTCGGCCGCCAAGTTCGCCCGTGCCAACACCGCCGTGGTCGCTTCGCGCCCTTACGGGCAGGCGTTCGACGCGATGGTGACGAAGCTGGTGAAGGCCGCAGGCGACGACGTCGAGTCGCCGCTTCTGGTCAATCGGCCTGAAAAGAAGACGCTGGTCGTCGTTCTGTCGACGGACCGCGGTTTCTGCGGCGGCCTCAACTCGAACCTCTTCAAGCAAAGCCTCAATTTCTTCGCGGCAAAACGCAAAGACGGCGTGGAATTGCACGTTCAGCCTTGGGGCAAAAGGGCCCGGCAATTCTCGAACAAGCTAAAATACAGCGTGCAAGGTGCTTACGAGAAGGTGCTCGACAAGCCGAACTACGCTCGCGCCCGTGAATTAGCGAATGAGCTGATCGAGCGCTTCGAGAAGGAAAACTTCGATCGCGTCTACATCGGCTTCGTCGAATTCAAGTCGGCGATGACGCAGGCGCCGAAGTTCCTCCAGCTACTGCCGGTCGGCAAGGGCGACATCGCGGTTCCCGCGACCGATGCCGCCAGCGCCGACGCCGGCAATATTCTCGTCGAACCGAGCCTGAAAGAGCTCCTGGACAATCTTTTGCGTCGTCAGGTCGCCAGCCAAGTGTTCCGCGCCATGCTCGAGGGAGCGGCCTCGGAACATGGTGCTCGCATGACGGCGATGGACTCGGCGACGAACAACGCCACGGAAGTCCTGCGCGCCATGAAGATCCAGTACAACCGGGCACGGCAAGCGGCAATTACCAAAGAACTTATTGAAATCACGAGCGGGGCTCAGGCCCTTTAAGGAGCGGACATGCAAGCAGGATCAGCGGACGGCAAAGTCGTCCAGGTCATGGGACCGGTTGTGGACGTCGAGTTCCCCCAAGGAAAATTGCCGGCAATTTACAACGCCTTGACGCTTTCTAACCCGTCAATCAGCAACAAACCCGATAACCTCGTGCTCGAAGTCGCCCAGCATCTCGGCGAAAACGTCGTGCGCACGATCTCGATGGATAGCACCGATGGTTTGAGCCGCGGCACGAAGGTCAAGGACACCGGCGGCCAAATCTCCGTCCCAGTCGGCAAGGAAGTGCTCGGACGGATTCTAAACGTCAACGGCGATCCGGTCGACGAATGCGGTCCGGTTAACACGAAAAAACGCTACGAAATTCATCGTCCGGCGCCAAAATTCGAGAATTTGAAGACCGAACCGGAGATCTTCGAGACCGGTATCAAGGTCATCGACTTGATGGCACCGTACATCAAAGGCGGTAAAATCGGCCTTTTCGGCGGTGCAGGCGTCGGCAAGACCGTGACGATCCAAGAGCTTATCAACAACATCGCCACCCAGCACGGCGGGTTCTCGGTGTTCGCTGGCGTCGGTGAACGTACCCGTGAAGGCAACGACCTTTACCACGAAATGAAAGAGTCGGGCGTTTTGAACAAAACGGCCCTAGTTTTCGGCCAAATGAACGAGCCGCCGGGAGCCCGCGCCCGCGTCGCCTTGACCGCACTTTCGATCGCCGAATACTTCCGCGACGAAGAAAACCAAGACGTTTTGCTCTTCGTCGACAACATCTTCCGCTTTACCCAAGCGGGTTCGGAAGTGTCGGCGCTCCTCGGCCGGATTCCCTCCGCCGTCGGTTACCAGCCGACCCTCGCGAGCGAAATGGGCGAGTTGCAAGAACGCATTACCTCCACGAAAAACGGCTCGATTACCTCGGTCCAGGCCATTTACGTGCCCGCCGACGATTACACCGACCCGGCGCCGGCGACGACCTTCGCCCACTTGGACGCCTCGACGGTGCTCGAGCGGAAGATCGCCGAGCTCGGCATTTTCCCGGCCGTTGACCCGCTCGCCAGTACCTCGCGCGCGCTCGACCCGCAAATCGTCGGCGAAGAGCACTACAAAGTCGCGACTGCCGTACAGCGCG
>JAYWBY010000643.1:0-3322 GCA_043781115.1 Pseudomonadota bacterium | reverse complement strand
TGCCGCCGCCGGCGCCTTTCAAAAGTTTCGCGATTTGCGGGTCGGCCATCAATTGCGTTAACAATTGAGGATTGGCGTTGAGGAGCTTCATTGGGTCTAGGCCGCCGAGCAGGCCGTTCGCCGTCGCCGTATTCGCGTCGGCCGCTGTCTTGTCGGCGGTGTCGCTCGCCTTGTCTTTGCTCGAGGTGTCTTCTTCTTTGTTGTCGTCCGAGGCAACCTTGTCGGACGCTTCATCCTTGGTCTTGTCGGATCCAGCGGCGTCTTTTTTGCCTCTGCTGCTCTCGCCCGAGTTGTCGTCGGTCGAGCCTGCCGAATGCTTCGCGCTCTTCTTTGCTTCTTGTTTCTGGCCGCACGCGACCATAGAGAAAACAAGGATCAAGCCGAGAGCGTAAGTGGCGTTGCGCGGAAGCATGTCGTTCTCCCTTACATTGTAGGCGATGTCCTGAAAGGGGAATCCGCAGCAGGCAGTGGGACGCGGGGGAGGACAGGAGGATTTGCTGTTATTAAAGCAAGATCCATTCCTGAAGCGGTCGCCGGCACGCACGGATCACCGTGGCGTATCTTCAGGATAATCCGGGCCAAGGTGTTCCTGCCGAAAGGCGGCGATCGTTTAGGGAGTTTGCGCGGCCCCGCGGAGATGCCCGATCGGCATCGTATCGTACCGTTTTACTTTGCTTTTTTAACTGGGAGACGAAGTGTCAACAGGTCGGTCAGTGGCTAACCCTTAGACGGATTCTGGGCCGTTTTTTCGCCGCCGGCTGCGTCCGCGAACTCGCCTTTAAGGGCCCCCATCTTTGGTAGGCGAGTGCGATAGAAGAGGTACGGGATAATGCCGAAAAGGTTTAGGGCCAGTTGCCCCAGCACCATGACGTTGAAGACGTTCGCTCCTCCCGTCATTCCCGCCAACGCGAACAATCGTTCGAAGGCCACATGACCGACGCCGAGTCCTCCGGGCGCCAGCGGCAAGGCGGTCGCCATGACTCCGATCGGAAAAATCAGTGCGAAGACGCCAAAGTCCGGTGACTGCCCCGTCAACCTCTGGGTCAATTCCAGAGCATAGAGGAGCGCACCAATCTGAATGACGACCGAGATGACTACGGTACCTAGTATAAGCCCCGGACGCTTCCTATAAGTCCGCAACGCATCGTAGATGCTTGAGAGTATGCGGAATCCCGGGATCTTCGAACCTAGGAGCTTTCGGATGGGATCTCGCCCTTCGGCAAAGGGGAAAAAAACCAGTCCGACGCCCAAAGCGAGGCCTAAAATGCCTACCGCGATGAACGCCGCCAAAGGTCGCAATGCCGTGTGGGTCCCGAGAAACGCGGTGTTGAAAGCCAGCGAAACTCCGGCCAGGACGAATAAGCCGGTCAAACCAATGATCCGATCTAGAAGCACCGTCAGCATCGCGGGAGTCTTGCTCTTGGCGTGTTGTTCACGGATTACGTAGACCGCTTTGACGATGTCGCCGCCGACTGCGCCAGGCATCGCGGTATTAAAGAAAAAGCCAATGAGCTGAAGATTAATGATGCGCCTGAGCGGCATGTGGAGCCCGACGCCGCGGAGCAGCAAATACCAACGAAGCGAGCCCAAAAACACGTAGAGAATGGCCCAAATAGCGAGGTTCGCGCAAAAAATCGCCGGCTCCTGCGCCAAAATTGCCATTTGACGGAAATCGAGCTTCCCCGACTCAACGAGCCAGAACAGCAAAGCCGCGACCAGCACTAGCTTGCCGAAGTTGATTAAAATGTTTTTCATACGCCCACTTTATGCCTGATTCCGAGAAAGAAGATTTGCACGGCCACCACTGAATCTTACACATTTATAGTCTATTATATCAATGCCTTATCAGATCAGGTCTAGATTCGACTCACGGCCAAATTTAAACGGCCGATACGCCTTTGGATTCCCTGTCTGACATTGTGAGTAATCCTAGAGGGTTCTGTTGGACCATGACGAGCCTATTAGCTAACAAAAAAAGCAAAGTGATCGTGGTCGACCCTTCCGGACCGGTGCGCCAAATGATGGCCGACACCGTTCGCACCGGGCTCGGCTTCGAGAGCGTGGAAGGCAAGGCCTCGGTCAACGACGCCCTAAAGCATCTCGAGGTCGAATCGGCGGACTGCTGGATCATCCTTTCGCTGTCCGCCGACCAGCCCGTCAATGCCATGCACCTTCTGAAGATTTGCTCGGAGACTCCGGAGCTGAAAGGCGTCCGCATTTCCGTCTGTCTCGAGGACGCGGAAAAGTTCGTTCTGCCCGCAGCCTTTGAAATGGGCCTGCTCTCCTGTCATCCGAAACCCTTCACGAAGGATTCGCTGACGGACGAGCTGAAAAATTTCATGAAACTGCTGGAGTCGAACGCCTTCAACGAGCCACTGACCGCGGCGCACTACCTCCGCAGCTACTTAAAATCGACGAAAAACCACGCGGCGCAGCTCGAACTCGAAAAGAGCCTGCTCGACCTCTATCCGGGTAATACCAAGGTATTGCTGAATTTCGTCGAGCCGAACTTCCAATTAGGAAAGAAAGATGCGGCAAAAAAGACGCTGGCTCAGATCAAGACTTTGGATCCCAATCTCGCCGGTGAAGTCGACGAAATATCGAAGGCCATGTTCGGAGAAGCTGTGGCGGCGGCGACTGCGGAAGGCGGCGCCTCTGGCGTCAACCTCGTCGGCGCCGCCGATGTCGTGATCATCGACTCCGACGACACCGTCAGCAAGGCCGTCGAAGAACTCCTCAAATCCCTCGGCGTGCCGACGGTTCATCGTTTCGACAACGGTGACAAAGCATGGGAATACTTTGAAAAGAATCCGGAGCCGAGCCTGATCATCCTCGAGTGGCGCATCCCCAAAGTCTCAGGCCCGCTCCTGATCCAGCGCGTCCGCCACCACGGCTTTCTCAACGTTCCGATCATCGTCCTAAGCTCTTTGCTTAAGCCGGACGACATGCCTTTCGTCCGTGAAATCGGCGTTGCCAACATCATCCAAAAGCCGTTGAACAAGGACATCTTCATCCCCGGCTTGATCTGGACGATGCAGCAAGACCGTCTACCGACCGAAGTGCAGTCGCTCGAACGCAAGATCCGCCACCTTTTGAAGGCCAACAAAAAAGCCGAAGCCGAAGTTCTGCGCGCCCAACTCCTTGCCGACCCTCAGGTCCCGCTAGCGAAGAAACGCCTTTGCGAAGCCGAATTCGCCTACGCCAACGGCGACTACCCGCTAGCCCGGGACGCGGCCGTTGAATCCTTGAAGCTCTCGGGTGACGGTATTTTGGTGCTGAACCTGCTCGGCAAGACGCTCATGCGCCTCAGCCAATACGAAGC
>JAYWBY010000642.1:0-9180 GCA_043781115.1 Pseudomonadota bacterium | reverse complement strand
ACCGGTAGTCGTCGGTGTCCGGGCTCAGCTCGAAGCGGCCTTGGAGGAAGCCGTCAGCCAATCCCTCCTTCGACTTGATGCTCTCGACTCGGAAGAGCACCTTCGACCGGCGTTTGTCGATGATCAACTGGGCGCCGCGGACGGTGAGCAAGGGTTGGCCGTCGTCGTCGACGATGGCGACGGCGGCGCTGTTGAGTTGGAGGCGTTGCGCCGGCATCGCCGCGAAGAATTTCTCGATCGACTTCTGCGCCGTCGCGCTCTTGTCGCTGTCCAAGAGGCCGGCCGCCTTCAGGCTGGTGACCGAATCATTCATCCGGGAAACGCCGGCTTTTACGCGGACTTTGTAGACGGTGACGCTTTCCAGTTCGCCGAAGTTGGCGCCGAAAGGATTCAGCCCGACTTCCGCCGTCATCCGGCTGATCACGATGTTGGACTCGGCGCCGATGCGCAAATCCTCGAAGTGGGCGCCGACCGGGGTGATGGTGAAGCGGCCAATTTCGATGGGCACGCCGAGCTTCTTCGACACTTTAGCGACGGTCGTCTCGACCTTGCGCTTGGCGACGCGGGTGATCTGGAGCCAACCAAGCGACAGGAAAAAAAGAGAAAACACGGCGACGCTCAAGGAGATGAGCAAACGCTGCGGCTTAAGCCTTAGCTTTAGTAGGGTGAGTTTGAGCACGTGTTTTGTTTTTAGGATTTGGATCGGCAGGCGGGAGGTATATGTTTATAGTAACAGAGGATAATTCGGCTTTAAAAGGGCCGAAAGACCGCCATCGCGATGAGCAGCATCATCAGTAGGGTCGGCACTTCGTTCAGGATCCTAAGCCGGCGGCTGCTCGGCAAATTCGGCCGTTTCTCGGCGAAATGGCCAATCAAGCGTCCGGCATAAAGCGTCATGCCGGCGATGCCCAAAACGCAGAGAAACTTCAATTGAAACCAGCCGGTTCGCGCCACTTCCGGACGCTGGCTGAGCATGCCCAGTCCGCCCACGAAGGAGACGATCATCGCCGGTCGGGTGATGTACCTATAGAGGCGACGGGCCATGAGCGTCAAAAGTTCCGAGCTTTCCGGGCTCCCGCCGCGCTCCGCTTGGTAAATCAGCAAACGGTAGAGATAGAGGATCCCGGCCATCCAGCTGATGACGGCGACAAAGTGGAGCCAGCGAAAACCGAGGTAGAGCATCTAGAGCACTCGTTCACTTGACGACGAAGTTGACGATCTTGCCGGGGACGAAAATCTCTTTGGCTAGGACCTTGCCCTCAAGCTGGCGCTGAACCGTCTCGAGGTCCTTCGCTTGCTTGATGATCTCGTCCTTGGCGGTCGACTTGCCGACGGTGAGCGTGCCGCGGAGCTTGCCGTTCACTTGCACCGAGATGACGACCTCGTCCAAGGTGACGAGGCTGAAGTCGTACGCCGGCCATGTTTCGTAGGCGAGCGTTTGGGCGTGACCGAGCGCCTGCCAAAGCTCTTCTCCGACGTGCGGGGCGAAGGGCGCCACTAGGAGCGCCAGACGCTCGGCGGTGGCGCGAGTGATCTCCGCTTCCTTGTAGGCGCCGTTGACGAGCTCCATCATCGCCGAGATCGCCGTGTTGAACTGCAGTCCTTCGCAGTCCTCGGTGACTTTCTTGATGGTCCGGTGCAAGAGCTTGTCGAAGGCGGGGTCGTTGGCTTTGGCGTTGATCTTGGTCGAGAGCTTGCCGTCTTCGTCCAGGACCAGGCGCTGGACGCGTTTCAGGAAGCGGTGAACGCCGGCGATACCTGCGGTTTGCCAGGGTTTGCTCGCGGTCAGGGGACCCATGAACATTTCGTAGAGGCGCATCGAGTCGGCGCCCCATTCGGCGATGACGTCGTCGGGGTTGACGACGTTGCCGCGGCTCTTCGACATCTTCTCGCCGTTGTCGCCGAGGATCATCCCTTGGTTGACGAGCTTTTGGAATGGCTCCTTCGTCGACACTAGCCCTAAGTCGTAGAGGACCTTGTGCCAAAAGCGCGCGTAGAGCAAGTGCAGCACCGCGTGTTCGGCGCCGCCGACGTAAAGGTCGACGGGCATCCAATAGTGCTCTTTTTCCTTCGCCCAAGCTTCTTGGTCGTTCCGCGGATCGATGTAGCGGAGGTAGTACCAGCACGACCCGGCCCACTGCGGCATCGAGTTGGTTTCGCGCTTGAAGGCTTTGCCTCCCTTCTCGTAATCGAGCCACTCGGTGGCGCGCGCGAGCGGAGAAGAGCCGTCGCCAGAAGGCTTGAAGTCCTCGAGGTCCGGGAGCAGCACTGGCAGCTCGTCTTCCGCCACCGTCACAACGTTGCCGTCTTTGTCGTGCGCCAGCGGGAAGGGTTCGCCCCAATAGCGTTGGCGCGAAAAGAGCCAGTCGCGGATCTTGTAGGTGACCGCCTGTTTGCCCTTGCCCTCTTTCTCGAGCCACGTGCACATGGCGCCGATGGCTTCGGTCTTTTGCTTGCCGTCGAGGAAGGAGGAGTTGACCAGCGTGCCGTCGCCCGTGTGCGGCTTGACGTTGATGTCGGCTTCGTCGCCGCCCGTCAGGACTCGCTTGATGGGCAACTTGAATTGCAACGCGAACTCGTGGTCCCGCTCGTCGTGGCCGGGCACGGCCATGATCGCGCCGGAGCCGTAAGACACCAAAACGTAGTCAGCGATGTAGATCGGCACTTTGTCGCCGTTGACCGGATTGACGGCTTTGGCGCCGGTGTCGACGCCGGTCTTCTCCTTGGCGAGCGCCGTGCGTTCGAGGTCGGATTTGTGCTGCGCGGCAAGGACGTAGGCGTCCACCTGGGCTTTGCAGTTGGGCTTCGTGATCTTGGCGACGAGCGGGTGCTCGGGCGAGAGCACGCAAAACGTCGCGCCGAAGAGCGTGTCGGGCCGCGTCGTGAACACCTCGAACGAATCCGCCCCGCCGTCGACGACGAAGCGAACGTGGGCGCCGGTGCTCTTGCCGATCCAGTTGCGCTGCATTTCCTTCAGGCTCTCGGTCCAGTCGAGCGAGTCCAAATCTTCCAGCAAACGTTCGGCATAAGCGGTGATCTTCAAAACCCACTGGCGGAGCGGCTTCTTGATGACCGGGAAACCGCCCACCTCCGACTTGCCGTCGATGACTTCCTCGTTGGCGAGGACCGTGCCGAGTTCGGGGCACCAGTTCACCGGTGCGAAGGACTGGTAGGCGAGGCCGCGTTCGTAAAGCTTCAGGAAGATCCACTGCGTCCACTTGTAGTAACCGGGATCGGTGGTGTTGATCTCCCGGTCCCAGTCGTACGAGAAGCCGAGCGATTTGATCTGCTGGCGAAAGTGATCGACGTTCTTCTTCGTCGTGTCGCGCGGATGGCGACCGGTCTTGATCGCGTGCTGCTCGGCGGGCAGACCAAAGGCGTCCCAACCCATCGGGTGCAGGACGTTGAAGCCGTTCATCCGCTTGAAGCGGGCATAGATGTCGGTGGCCGTGTAGCCTTCGGGGTGCCCGACGTGGAGGCCGTCGCCGGACGGGTAGGGGAACATGTCGAGGATGTAGCACTTCTTCTGGCCCGGCTTTTCGACCGTCTTGAAGGTCTTGTGCTCGTCCCAGTAGCGCTGCCACTTTGCTTCGATGCGCTTGAAGTCATAGTCTTGGTGGCTGGAATCCCGGTCCTGAGACATGTGGCGGCTGCCCTTCTCGTCGTATGATCGGTGGCTAGGTCACGAAAAAAGAAAATAGCACAGTCAGGGGACTAGCGGCGGCACGAGTCGCCGGAAGAACTCGACCCGGGTGGCGTCTTCGCCGCGGCACCCGCCAGGATCGCAGTGCTTGGCGACCCGGCAGTGATTCGGGCCGTCCTCGTAGTCGTCGTCGCCGCGAACGACGATGCCTTCCACGAGCGCGGTTTCGTCGTTCAAGACCGGCGAGCCGGAGTTGCCGCTGAAGGTATCGCTGTTGATGACGAAAAACCCCGTGGAGTCGGCGCGGCGGACCGTCCCGCCGGCGGTGATTTTAGCTGGCAAGCCGCTCGGATGACCGATGACGGTGACTTCGGTCCCGAGGCCGAGCGAGCCGATCATGCGGAGGCCTAACGCCGTGCGGCCATAGGCCAAGCGGTCGAGGCGAATCAGAGCGAAGTCGGCGCCACTAGCGGTGTCGACGCTTTGGACTTCGAGGCGGCGACACGTGAAGACGTTGGATGCCGGAACTCGCTCGCGATTCGGGTGGTTCGGGCCGCCGACGAACTCGAAGACCAAAGCGATGTTGGAGCAGTCAGACGATGAGCGGACGCAGTGGCCGGCTGTGGCGACGAGGTCGGGACCGACTAGGAACGCGGTGCAGTAACCGGGCGTTGGTTGATCGCGAAAGGCCTCGCTTGGGCAGAGGTTTTCGCGTTCGTTCAGAGTCGTGTGCGCGAGGTACCGCCAGTCAGGACCGTCGCCGGTTCTCGGACCGAGGACGCTCGAGCGCGGCACGATGACGGCCACAGCGCGCGAGGCGTTGCGCATTTTCGGATCGTTGCGCGGGTCGTCGACTTCGCGGCGATCGTCTTGACCGTAAATGGCCTCGAGCTCCACCGATGCGGCGCGCGCGGTGGAGTTGAAGGCCGGGCATAGGCCCGCGAGGAATAGGAGTCGAACGATCTTCATGGGGTCTCGGGACGCTTCAAGTCACTGAATTAGTTATGATTCATATAGATTAAGAGGTTCGGATTCAATCGCTACTTTTGGCGATACGACCAAACGTCGGCGCGAGCAGACTTTGGCGCTTTCCGTGGTAGAATTTAAAATCCTTTGGATATCAGCAAGCTACGGAGCGGTGATGCAGCGCACGGGACGTCTGGGGTTCTTGGGTTTAGTGTCGGCGCTCTTCCTCTTGTCCTGGCTGGCAGCGCCGCGCGCCGCCCGGGCCGAGCCATGGCTTTCGACGCGCTTCGCCCAAAACTGCGCTGGCTGCCACGCTCCCGGTCGCCTCAACGTTCAACCGATCGAGCGGCGGTGCACGCTCTCCTGCCAAGGTTGTCACGTCAATCCGAACGGGGGCGGGCTGCGGAGCGCTTACGGCAAGTGGAACGAGGAGCGGTGGCTCCGGAGTTTCCGCGCCGACGTGTTGAAAAATCCGAAGTCCACGGCGCCGCTCTCCGGCCAGTTCTATGCCAACGGCGACAAAATTTTCACAGACGGCAAACTAGCGAAACCCAAGGTCGACGCCAAGACCGACGCCAAAAGCAAGCTCATCGCCAAGGGCCCAGGCAAGGACGGCTTCCCTCTCGTCGAAATCGCGGCCCCAGGCCTCGACGAGAAACCGTACCTACGCGACGGCCGAGAATTTCAAACGTCGAAGTCGAAAGAGGAATTCAATTACCAGATTCCTCAAGACGACCCGTTGCGCAGCCTCGCGGCGACCAAAACCAGCGCCGGCGCCGACATTCGCTGGCAAGCGACCGATTATTCGTATGACTACGGCGACAAGGCGCTGACCGACGAAACGCGGTGGCGGAGCTTCTTGATGACGGCCGACTTTGGTCTAGAAGCACGGCCGTTGAACAAGTACCTGCATCTGGTTTACGAAGCGCGCATGCTCGGCAGCCCGGCGCCAGGCCACAAGTACGAAACGCAGCTCGGCACCGCGTCGACGCACAGCCTCTATGCGATGGTGAACGACCTGCCGTACGACACCTTCGTCATGGGCGGATACTACCGACCGCTTTTCGGCAACTTCGTCCCGGACCACTATTCGATCGCCCAAGAGATCACGACGTACGCGATGACTGGCGCCCAGACCAACTACAACATCCTCTTCAATGCCGTGTCGATCGGCACCGCGCCGAACGTCCCTTATCTCAACGTCCACGGCATCGGCAAGAAGGTCGGCGAAGCGGACGACAAGACGCAGGGCATAGCCGCCAACGCCGGCATGCGTTTCGTGACGCTCGGCGCCTCGGTCAACTACTCGTACTGGCGAACCAACGACGACCGCGGTGCAAAAGGGCCGAAAACGAGCGTCGAAATGCACTCCATCGGCGGCGCCGTCCGCGTTTGGCGGACCGTCGTCGGGCTCGACGGAGTGAGCGTGTCGCGCGACGTCGACACGACTGACTTTCGGCAGGGTGGGGTCTATTCGCTGGATACTTACACGCAGCTCTGGCGCGAGAACTACTTCACGCTGCTCCTCGGCAAGTCCAACGTCACGCTCGACGTCAAGCCGGGGAGCACGACGCAGGCCAAGGCGGGGATTCGGTCGTTCGTCATTCCGGGCGTCGACGTCATGATGGAATATGAAGTGCGCAGTGAGACGCGGAAGGATACGGCGACGAACGTGGCGACGACGGACAAGCTTTCGGGGCTGTCCTGGCAGGCGCACTTGTATTTCTAGAACGTCTTTTCGAACTGCAAGTAGCTCAAGAAGTAGTCCGAAACCATGATCGCCACGAGCGACATGACCACCGCCTCGGTCGTCGCGCGCCCGACGCCCTTAGCCCCGCCGCCGGCGAAGAAGCCCTTGTAGCAGCCGACTGACGCCAAGATCGCGCCGAAGATTGCCGACTTTTCTAGGCCCTGCAGGATGTATTTCGTCTTCACCATCCAGCGGATCTTCTCGAGGAAGGTTCCGACGTCGATGTCGAAGAAGGCGACGCCGACCAAGAACGAGGTGAAGACGCCGACCAGGATGAAGATGCTGGTAAGTAGCGGCAGCATCAGGAACGCGCCGACGATGCGCGGCGCCACGAGGTAGCCGTACGGGTTGACTGCCATGACGCGCATGGCGTCGATTTGCTCGTTGACGCGCATGGTGGCGATCTCGGCGGCCATCGACGAGCCGGCGCGGGCGGTGACGAGGAAGCCGGCGAACATTGGCGCGATTTCTTTCGAGAGGGCGATGCCGGCGGCGGCCCCGAGCATCGACTCGGCGCCGAAGGTCCGAAAGATGTCGCCCAAGATCAGGCCGAAAATGGCGCCGATCATGACGGCGGAGATGACGATGATGCCGAAGCTTTTGTTGCCGACAAACTCGAGTTGGCGAAAGAGCAGCTTGGCGCGCACCGGCGGCGCGAAGCAACGGTGGATCGACCGCGTCAGGAAGAGCGTGTACTTGCCGACAGCGCTGACCGGCTGGACGGCGATGTCGCCGAAGGTGGAGAGGGCGCGAGCAAAAGACAAGGGTGACTCCGTCAAGACGGGGAGACCCTCATTTTATCATGCCTTCGGCCGAAGTGGCTGTTAGTGCGTCGGCTCTTGCCAAACCGCTGGCTGGCGGTCGCGGGCGACGCCCTTGTTCGACAAGTGGTCGAGCTTCACGAACATGCCGTCGGCGATGCGGCCCCAGCCGCTTTGCTCGACGACCAGGACTTTTTCACCTTTGGCGATCTTGCCGACCGTGGCGGCGCCGTCTTTAGGCTCGGCGGCGATAACGACTTCCTCCGAGGCGACGAAGCGGACGACGCGGTTCTTCTCGACGGTGGCGGACGGCGCGGGTGACGGAGCCGGAGCGGCGGCCGCGACGGGCGCGGGCGCCGGGGCCGGGGTTTCGGCGGCGGTCGCGGGCTCAGCCGGCTCAGCGGCGGCGTCGCCTTCGGGTTTCAGTTTTTCGTCGTCTTCCTTGGAATCGGAGCAGGCGGCGAGGCCCAGCATCAGAGACAAGGCAAAGGCTCCGGCAACGAACTTCTTTGGATTAAGGCAAAGCCTCATGATCTCATCCTCCGATTATTTCATCTGCGGAAGTCTTCGGAATCACTCGCGAGGTCCTTAAGCCAAATGCCCGACCGAGCGTCGGCCAAAGATGACGACGCAGCAGAATCAGAAAGAGCAAATGGCGAGAACCATGGAGATTTTGATCTTTAGTTAAAGATTGTACCAAAGCGACCGAATCCCCCCTTGGCTATTTCGTTGCCCCTTAGCGGGGCCCTTGGAGGATTCGATGCGTCGTATGATTGCCGGCCGCCTACTCATGAGGACGATCCTCGCCCTGACGACATTGGGTCTCGCGGCCTGCGGCAACGACGCGGGGCTCACTGGGTCGGGCGGCGCCAAAAGCGCCGACGCCAAGGGCGCCGGTGGTGGCGCCGCCGCCGAAGGTCCGAAAAACAAGAACGCCGAGCCGCCTCCGGGCGACAAGAATCCGGCAACGCCTCCTCCTTTCGCCTCGCTGACGTGGTTCTGGCAATGCGACTCCGACCTCGTCACGGCGCCGGCGCCCAAAACGGACAAAGACGTCGTCGTCGAAGGCATCGGCCCGCACGACCTCAACCGCGACCGCCTCCGCGGCACACCTGTAACCGTCTCGGGTCACGTTTGTCCTCCGGCGCAATTGCCGCGCGACATCGTCTTCGTCATCGACGTCTCCGGCTCGATGAAAGACAACGACCCGCGCATCGGCGACAGCTGCGGCCGCTTGACCGCGATTCAAAGCGTAATCGCCGCCGTGCCGGCCGGCTCGACGAAGTTCGGTCTCACCACTTTCAACTCGCTCCAAGACCAGACGACGACGGGCCTCTTCGACACCGAAGCCGAGCTCTTCGCCAACATCGCGCCAGCCGGCAACATCGCCGACGTCGTCTGCAAGGCAACGATTGATCCGGGGCAGGGCGGCACGAACTACGACGCGGGTCTCACCCAGGCAGGCGTTCTTCTGCAACTCGGCCGCGACAACGCCACCAAGGAAATCTACTTCGTCTCCGACGGCCAGCCCGACGGCGGCAAAGAGGGTTTGGCGATCGCCGATTCGCTGAAGAACACCGGCGTCGCCATCGGCACCGACTCCATCACCGTTACCATCGCCACCGTCATGCTGAAGGGCAACGACCGCGTCCTCCAGGACCAGATCGCGTCCCGCGACGCCAAGGGCCAGCCCCTCTATGCCTTCGTCGCCAACACCAGCCAGTTGACCGAGGTGCTGACCAAACTTGCGGCCAACGACATCGCTGGCGGCGATGTCAAGTATCGCCCGATCGGCGCCGTGAACTACACGACCCTGACCCTGATGGATCACCTGCAAGGGTTCAATTTTACGCTGCCTTCATTTAATATCGATATAGACAAGGCGCCCGTGGGCCTCGAGCTGCTGTTCGAATACTTCGACCAGCACGACAATCGGTATTCGACCGGGGGTAAGTTGCTATGGGTTACGGACGGCGCCAGCGGATCCTGATTTTGGCGTTCGTCGCCGCCGGCGCAGAACCGGCCGCGGCGGAGTGCTTGTCGCTAACCGCCGGCCCCGT
>JAYWBY010000641.1:0-9181 GCA_043781115.1 Pseudomonadota bacterium | reverse complement strand
CGACGGCCTGAAGAAGGACACGGCCAAGTTCATGACCGTGGCGCAAGACGGCGTCGCCTCCGACAGCGTCGTGGAAATCTCCCTGCCGGCGACGACGCTCTTCAATCCCGGCACCGACGATTTGAAGCCGAGCGCCGTCGTTCAGATTCGCGCCCTGGCAGGTACGTTGACGCGCCTGAACGGCCTCTCTACGATCGAGGTCGTCGGCCATACCGACAGCTCGCCGCCCGGGGCCGCATCCAAATATAAGTCAAACTGGGCGCTCTCTTCCGCGCGCGCCGGCAACGTCGCCGATGCCCTGGCCAAGAGCGGCGTCAATCGCGAGATGCTCTTGATCCGAGGCATGGCCGACCTTTCGCCGCTCTTTCCGGAGCGCGGCGCGACCGGGGCGCTCATCCCCGAAAATCAAGCCAAGAACCGTCGCGTCAGCATCGTCATCAAGAAGACTCAAGTCCGAGGCAAGTAGTTGAAGGCCGTTCTCAATCTTACCGCATTAAAGACTCTCGTGCGGTCGCCGAGCTTGAGCCTGCTATTGTCATTAGGCCTCGGCTTGGCGGTGTTGATGATTTGCTTGGGCTCCGGCATTTTCGCCATGCGTAACTTCCGGCAGGAGAAGATGCGCGACACCTTGGCGATCATGTATCTGGAGCTCGAGCGCACGGCCCTTGGCGTCGAACGCGAGGCCCATGGGCTGGCCTCGAGCGTGGGCCTCGGTCAGCTCGGCGACGTCGCCGGTTTGCGCGCCCCCGACGCCGCAGCTCGGGTCAACGCCGACCTGTCTTTGACGGCCGTTCGCGGCAAGCTCCCGAAGGAAGCTCATCTCGCCAAGCCGAGCAGCGGCTCCGTCCGCAACGCCGACGATCAATTGATCCTGCAGTTCTCCGGCGAGGACTATTTGGCGCGGGTCACCGACGCGACCGAAACTCGGCTCCGGCTCGGGGAAGCCGTCGCCGCCGGTCGCTACGTGCTCCTTTGGCGCACGAACGTCGCCGAGTGGGTGGGTACCGTTGCCGGTCGGGGCAGCGCCAGTCGCGTTTACCTTTTGACCCGCGACGGAGCGATGCTTTACTCCAACCGCGACGACGTGACCGCCGCCAATTACCTCTCGCGCCCCTTGGTTCAGAAGTTCATCGACGCGCCGCTCCGCTTGGGGCAGGTCGGCTTCAAGGACGACAAGGGCGACGACTGGTACGGCTTCTTCTACGAAGTGCCCGGCACCAACGTCGTCGCCTTCGCGGAAGCTCCGAGTTCGGTGGCGCTGGCTCCGGTGCGGGCGGCTCTGACTCGCTTCGTCTTGGTAATGCTGGCGGCCCTGGTTTTCGCGCTGATTCTCTTGCAACTTTTCCTCGGCGTCGTGACCGCGCCGATCACGAGGTTGATGCAGCTAACGTGGCAAGTCGCGGCCGGTGTTTTCGACATCGACATCGATGCCAAGGGCTGTCGAGAGATCCAGGAGTTGGCTCTGTGCTTCCGTGACATGTCGGGCAGCTTGGCCTCTCGCGACATAAAAATCCAAGAGCTGATGGTCGAGCAGCTCGGCAAGATCCGCCTCGAGAGCGAGATCGAGCTGGCGCGCACGGTGCAAAAGAACCTCTTGCCCGGTGTCGGCTTGAAGAAGACCTCGGGGCTTGACCTGAGCATCTTGTATTTGCCGATGACCGAACTCGCGGGCGACTGGTACGGGCATGCGATCAGCGACGACGGAGACGAGACGACGGTGGCGTTGGCCGACATTTCCGGCCACGGCGCGGGGTCGGCGATGTTCATGACCTTGATCGCCGGCGCCTTCGAGGAGCTTCGTCTGTCGCATGGCGGAGCCCCGTCGCCACTGGCCTTCATCGAGAAGACTCACACTCTGATTCACGCGGTCGGCAAGGGCGCCTGGCACGCCACCATGGTCGTGTTCAAGTATCGACGCAGCACCGGCGAGATCCACATCGTCGGCGCGGGCCACCCGTTTCCGGTGTTGTCGAGTGTCGTCGACGGCAAACGCGCCAGCACTTTGGTCCGGCTCCCGTCTACTTACGTCGGCGGCGACCGACTCGAGTATGCACGGGCCGATTTCAAGCTCGAGCGCGGCATGACGCTGGCGATCTATTCTGACGGATTGGTCGAGGCGCAGAACGCGCTCGGACGCCGCTTCGGCTCGCGCCGCTTGAAAGAGGTCTTCACTCGCGAAGGCACCGCTCAAAGCCTCGTCGACTACGCGTCGAAGCAGTGGCGCGGCCACTTGAACGAAAGCCCCGCCGACGACGACTGCTGCCTTTTGGTTGCGAGGGCAATTTGAGCCTCGCCTCGCACGCCCTGGTCTGGCTCGTGTGCACTCTAGCCGGAGGCGCGGCCTTCGCCGAGGCGCCGCCCGGCGGGTTAAGGCCGTTTCGCATCCAGTCGGTTTCCGGCCAGGTCGTCGCACGCCTGCCTTTCGAACAGGGGTGGCGGCAAGTCAAGACGGACACCAAATTGGCGACGGGTACGCTGGTGGAGGTCGAGGAAGGAGCTCAGATCGCCTTCGACTATTCAAAGCCCGGCCCGAAGGCCGATGGGGACCGGGTGCTGATCAGCATTAATTCCCCGACGGTCGCCCGGTTCGACCGCGACCTCCTCCGCGACGTCAAAATCAGCAGCCAATTTCTCGAACCTCCGGAAGAAGACCTGACCGAAGCCGTTTCGGTCGAAAGCCCGATCATCGGTCGACTCCGCGAAGCCTGGCGGAAATTCGTGGCGTCGGTGCGGTCCGACAAAGGCGGCCAAAGCAAAGACAAGGACATCGAGGAAAAGCATAAATCCGGCACCATCGACATTTTGCGCCCGACCGCCGACGGCATGGTCGCCGCCGGCAACCCGTCCAGCGGCGTCCGTATCGTTTGGCGCACCGTCGGAGTTCAAGGCATCACGTACAACCTCAAGGTGTGGCCGGTCGATGCCGCGGAACCAACGACTCCCACCGCCCAGACCCAAGAGAGCGAATTCGTCGTCAAGCCGCGCAAATTTGGTCGCTACCACGTTTCGGTTTGGACGCCGACTGGCGACTGGCAGTCGCCTATCGTCACGTTCGACTTGGTGGAAGAAGGGATGCCAGGGTCGGGGTCAACCGAAGCCGCGACCGTGTCGAACGAGATCACGTTGCAAATTCCGCCCGACAACTTCACCGTCAGCGACGGCTCGCTGCCGTTTTACCTCGACTGCACATGGCGGGACCAGCACGGCAACACGCAGCTGATCACTTACGAGGTGGTGGTTCGCGACGACACCGACAAGATCAGTGCCCGAATTTCGACCAGACGCCAGAGTGCGCGCCTTTATCTTCCCGTCAGGGGAGCTTATAGTTGGCAAGTGAAGGCCGTCGGTCCTGGACCGACCTTGGGCACGCGGATCTTTCGCACGTCGGCCAAACGCTTTTTTACCTTGGAAGACAACAGTGTCGCATCGGTCTCGCACAAAATGCTAGGGCCTCGCCTCGAGACCATGCTTGGCTCGCCGGGACGAAGCGTGCTCTTGCTCGAGCGGGGCCTATGAAGAGCCTGCCGTCGCTAAAAACTCGGGCGAAGTTGTTGCCACTCTTGGCGGCGATGGTATGCGGTTCGGTCCAAGCTTTGGCCGACGCGTCCATCTCGGAATTCTCCGTAGGGGGCGGCGTCTCCACCATGCAGGTGCGCAAAGCCCCGAGCAACGAGTTCGAGGGCGTCAAGGTTTATCAACTCGGCGGTCCGTCGATGCTCGCCGGAGTCACGGTTTACCAAACGAGCCGGGTGACGGCGCGCTTACTCGGCAACATCGTGCTCGACGTGAAAGACTCCGCGGTGCTTCGCTACGGGATTTCGTCGTCCCTCGGGTATTACGTGCTCGGGGGGCCGGTGACGCACACTGAACGCCACGAAAGCGCGACGATCACCAGCAATTATCCCTATTGCCTGACGGCGCTCATTCAACCATCGTTCGATCGGTATGCGTTTCCCGATTCGTCCAGCTCGCCGCCAAAGCCATTGAACTCGACGGTGCTCGAGACCGCGGCGGGATTTGAGTTTACCCGCGCCTTCTATCTCGACACGTCGATCGGGTTCATGGCCTTGGCTTCTCTGAAGAGCTTTTACGTCACCGGCGACAAGATCTCGATCCAATCGTTCGACTTCTTGGTCAGCTGGCGCACGAGTCTTTAGCGACTCATGAACACGCCGCCCTTCAGCTTGAAGTGCGCGCTCGAGCCGATTTGCGTCGTCGGTGCGTCGGAGATCTGCAGGTTCGAAATCTTGTAGAGCGAGTCAGGCGGCAGCGGAATGTTCATGTCGGCATACGATGTGATCCCGCTCATGTAGTTCGGGCGCTTCTGCGTCGTCGTGCCGGTGCCCGTTCCGGTGCCCGAATCGTCGACGACGTCTTTTTTTGGTTGGGGGATGACGGGCTTGTCGACGATCACGTCCGTCTTCGTTTGCGTGGCCGTGGCCGTATCGGTTGGGTTCGTCACGACGTCAGGCGGCGGGACGACCGGAACGACGGGCGATGAGACACCGGACGAAGCGTCGGACTTGTTCGCTTTGATTTGTGACTCGCAGCCGGACAGCGCCGCGAGATTCATCGTCATGAATGCAGAAAAGGCGACCAATTTAGATTGTTTGATCCAGCCCACGTGCGACTCCCCCATAAAAGGCCCTGAAATGCGTTTCTCCAAGATGACTTCGGCGCAATTTCGAGGGCCCTTAACGATATAATATAACCATTTATAATCATTTAATTATTCGGACGACTTTTGACTATTCTCAGAAAAGTCCTAAAGGATCGGGGAGGTGCTGCCGATTCCAGTCCTAAGACAGGACGAACCGATCCGAGGCATCTTTGACCCGCTCATTCCCAAAATCTCCAAGCATCGCGGCCCTCGTCGGCTGCTTCGCCCTCTTCTGTGCAATGCTCGGCTGCGGCAAGGTATCGGGGTACGGCAAAGTCGACGAGAAGGGCGCGAAGCCTTACCAGGGTTGCACGTCGCTCAAACCGGCTGGGGCCTTTGCCTTCGCCATCACGTACGAATTCCCCGCCGCCGCCAGCCAGGTTCAAATTTTGCGCAACGACGTCGTCGTCTTCCAGTCGGGTAACCGCGCGTCGACGAGTTACGTCGACGAAAACCTCGAAGCCAACGAGACCTACAGCTACAAATGCCAGATTCTCGTGAACGGCTCGATCGTGCTCGGGCTCGTCGGTCAATCGGGTTTGGTTGCCGACCCTCTCTCCGGATATGACGGCTGCACTGAAGGCACCGTGGTCAACGGCAACTCCGCCGAAATCAGTTATCAGTTTCCGGAGGGCGCGACGAAGGCGATCGTCGCCCGGAACGGCGCCGAATTCTTCTCGACCTCCGACGCCACCGTCAATAAGGCGACCAGCCAAGAACTCGAAGCCGGCAAAATTTATGAATTCACGTGCAAGGTCGAACTCAACGGCATTCTGCACGAAGGCAAGACCAAGGTCACGGTGACGGTCCCGGACCCCTTGTCGGCCGGCTTTCGCGGCTGCGACGTCGTCCAGGCCGACAACGCCACTTCAGTCAGCGTCGACTACGAATTTCCAGGAGGCGCCGACAGCGTCACGATCAATCGGGACGGCGTCAACGTGCTGACGGCGACCGACGGCAAAGCCGGCAATTTCATCGACGCGCCGCTGAAGGGTGGGACCCAGTATACCTATTCTTGCGTGGCCGCGTCGGGCAGTCGGACCAAGGTCGGATCAAACGTGGTGACGCTAAAGACCCCTCTCGTTCCCGAGTTGAGTTACGTCAAGAAAACGAGCAACAAGAGCGACTATCAGACGACGGTCAACGGAGAAATCACCATCGTTCCGGTCGTCAACGATCACCACGGTTTGGCGACGACCTGCATGATGAAGCCAGGTACTCCCGCGCTGCCGGAGGGCATGGCACTCAATGCCGCAACCTGCGTCGTCTCTGGTGCGCCAACGATCAAGATCGACAGTTTAATTTTGACCGTCGTCGCGACGAGTTCGGCTGGAACCTCAGCCGATGCGGCCATTACGTTTTCGGCGACCGTCGACAACCCAGTACTCTCCTATGATGGTACCCTCGTCGCCAAACTCGGCGTCTTCAAGTCGTTCCCGCCGACCGCGATCAACGGCAACGGCGCCGACATCGTGTCTTGTACCGTTTCCACCGGGGTGTTGCCTGCAGGGTTGACGATCAATCAGACGAATTGCGTCATCTCCGGCACCCCGACGGGCGTACCATCCGGTCCTACGAACATCAAAATCATCGCCTGCAACACGGTGCCGTATTGTTCGAACGGCGATGCCCGTTTCTCGGTCACCGTAACCAACTAACTTACTGACGCGATTACCCGTCTCGGGCTGGGTCTTCTAGTAAAGATTCTGTCGTTGATAAGCCGCTAAGAGATCTAGCTAAACCTTCACTTGCATCCAGCAGGGGTCTCGGCTAATTTACATCGCTCTGGGGGGTATAGCTCAGTTGGTAGAGCGATGCGTTCGCAATGCATAGGTCAGCGGTTCGACTCCGCTTACCTCCACCAGTCCAGACACTGCACGAACTCCGGTCCTCTCCTCTGAGAGACCGGAGTTTGTTGTTTTAGGGGACTTTTTTGCCCCTTTCGTACCTGCTAGCGCCGAAGGCGTTCCGAGCAGTTTTGCCTCGACGCTGTCCGGTGATGTGTCGAGCAGCTTATCCTCGCGCGGGGTGCCGTAGTAGAAAACCCGGACGCCGTTCTCTTGGACCACCAGCCGCGAAATGACTGACCGCAAAACCTCCCGCTGCTCATGGGCCGGCCGCGTCGCAAAATCCCGCTGAAAGAGGCGGAAGACTCGAAAAAGGTGCTCGGTATTGATCACCTTGCCGCCCTTTCGTTGCCGCTCTTCCCTTAGCTCGCCGAGAGCCCGTGCGACTTGCTCCCGTTGCCCCTCCAGATCTCTGATTTTCTCAAGAATAGTCTGAGGCTTCAGGCCCTCGGGCAACTCGGCCAGAGTCGCCACGAGGTTATCGACCATGCGGTCGAGCTTGCGCTTTTCCTGGTCCTTGGCACCGATCATTTGGTCCAGCTCCTTGGCAAGCTCCTCGGTATTTCCCTCGGAGTCCGTCGCGAGCTGGGCCAGGAGCTTGGGGGTCCGCGCCAGCTCCATGAGCCGGGCGATGACCGCTTCCTCAAGCCGCGCCGCCGGCATCCTCTCCAGCCGGCAACGGTCGAGGTGGGTGCCGCGGATGTTATGCTTGCGGCTGTGCCCGTAGTAAAAATACTTGCCGCCGGTGCCGTTGGCCGACTGCCCGGCAAGCTCCCTGCCGCACAGACCGCATTGGACGAGGCTGGAGAGGCGATAGAGATGGATATGAAACTTGCCAAAGCGGCCGTTGTCGGCGAGTTTCGCTGAGATCTGCGCGAAGACCTCTTTTTCGACGATTCCCGGCCAACTGGCGTCAACGACTCGATAACGCTCAAACTCCGACAGCTCTTCCGGCAATACCTCGCGGTTCTGAGCATTCACCTCGACACTGCCGATGACGCGGACGTTGGTGAGCAGCGAATGCAAAGCGGCGCGCGTCCAGATTTGGCCGCCACGCTGGCGAGCATCCTTGGTTACAAAGGCCTTCGTCCGGTAGCCATTGGCATTCAGATAGTCGCGCAGCTTGGCGAGACTCCCGAGTTCCAGGAACTTCTCGAAGATATGGCGGACAATTGAAGCCTCCTGCTCATTAACCACCAGGGAGCCGCGTCTCGTCGGGTGCCGGTCAAAACCCAGGAGATTGATGCCGCCATTGGCGAGACCTCGCTCGGCGCGAGCGCGCGCACCGTCCTTGATGCGCTGGACGATGGTCTTGCGCTCGAACTGCGCGAAGCTAATCGCCTGGATCACCATCATTTCGCCGATCGGCGTCGTCGTGTCGAAGTTTTCCTTCAGACTGATGAAGATGGCGCGGTGGAGCTTCATGAACTCCCAGAAGTAGCAGAAGTCCTTTACGTCCCGGCTGATCCGCGAAAGCTCCGTCACGACCACGGCATTGATGCGGCCGTACTTGATGTCCTGAAGCATGCGCTTGAAGGCCGGGCGGTTGGTGTCTTTGCCGGAATAATCCTTATCAACGTAAACTTCGACGACTTCGCCCCAGCCAGGATCTTGCGTATTTTTGTAATCGACGAAGCTGTTGATCCGCTGCGGATGGGAGACAAGCGACCCTTCGTCGCGCACTTCATCGCTCGGAGAAAGCCGGACGTAGGCGCCAAACCTATACCGGGATGTCTTTGAGACCGAAGATTTCATCGAAGTCCTTTCTGAACGGATCGTCCTCACGTTGTTTCGTGCTCCGCCGCCGCTCGCGCCGGGCGCGAGCGATGCAGGCGAGGATTTGCCGCGAGAGTCGTTTGATTCGTTCATTGTCTTCGGCCTCGGGAAGGTGGACGGGCTCGAATTCGAGTGTCAGGTTGCCAAGCGTTGAAGGCTTGGGCTTGCCCGGTTTTTTCACCAAAACCATAGCACGCCTCCGTCGTTGGGGGCACTGTTGTTTTTCGAGGATTTTGGCTATTTTTATGGAGTTTTCTAGAGAGTGGCCGCGTTTGCAGGGGCCTCGCCGGCCACCTCTCCGGCGAGCACCTTGCCAAGAAAGCGGTCTTTGCTGATCGGTCCGTGATCCTTGATGTACCCGAGGTATCGGCGCTCCAAGCGGTCGGCATTGGAAAGCGTCGCGTCCTGCAGCTGCGCGTGGTGTTCGGATGTCAAGAGCGATAGGCCGAGCGCGATCAGTTCATCGACCTTGATTCTTCGGCCAAGGTCCTTTTTGTTCAGGCGGGTCAGCTCGGAAATGATCCGTTTGCGGGTCTCCTTAGAGACGCGCACGGGTGCCGTTTTTACTTGTCCTGCAGGCTTTGGCTTTTTGGCCGTTGGCGAATGTTCCATGGTTTGGTCTCCCAAGCTGTCGGTGTGATGTTCAAGGTCTTGCTCGACTTCAATCTGAAGATGCGCGTGGATTCGCAATCGTCCCTCCGTTGCTGGTAAAATTAGTCTGATCTCGTTCGGTGCCGTGGGTTCACCCACCCTATGTCGGGAATTGGCTCGGGCTGAACTCGCGGGGCTCTTCCGCTGCTCATTTACTTGCCACGCTTTAGCGTTCCCCAATCACTGGCAGTGAGTTGGCACCTGCATTCAAGGTGCGACAGGCGACTGCGATAGCCGTCGACTCTTC
>JAYWBY010000640.1:0-3330 GCA_043781115.1 Pseudomonadota bacterium | reverse complement strand
CACCAACAAGGGGTATTGTTGCTGGTATGAAGCAAAGTAAAAAATTCAGACCATCGCGGCAAGGCGGCTCGACCCTCAGCGAAGCCATCATCGCCATCGGCATCCTCGGGATCGTCGTCGGCACGGCGTCGACGTACTTCGCGCAGGTGGGTTCAGAAACGCGAGTCGACAACGTCAAGGAAATCCAGACGGCCATCGCAGGCCGAATCCAGTCGACGCTCGCCAACCGGGACGCGCTGGCGCAGACGCTGCAACTAGGCGGCCTTTCGGGCAACAACCGCATCCTTTCGGACTGCTTTCTGACGGCCTGTGGCGCCGGCGGCAGTCCGCCGACCAACGAGGACAATGCGCTCCCCTTTACCCTGATCGACGCCCAAGGCCAGCGCGTAGCCGGCAACGGCTTCGGCTACTACGACTTCGGAGGCAACCCTTGCACGGGCGGCACGCCGAATTGCTTCTTCAAGGTCAACGTCAAGTTCTGGGCGACTTGCCCCCTCACCGCCGCCGGCATCCCTAAAGCGAACTGCGGCGGTCCGGCCAAATATTTGAACTTCAAGTATCAAGTCGTGCCGCAAACGAATTTGCGGACTCCGAACGATCTGAAGAAGCGCGTGCAGCCATACCCGTCCAATGCCGACTACGCCAATAACGCGCTCTCCGCCGTACGTCTGCGCGCCGCCGACGTCGTCGAAACGCTAGCCGCCGACGACAAGACTTGTAAGATCGACCCCGTCACGAAGACCAGTAAATGCTGCCCAATCGGTCAAAAGATGACCGGCGTCGATCCGACCGGTAACCCCGTTTGCTCCTGCATCTCGCCCGTCGTCGTCAAGGCGGCCGGCACAGCCGACACCGGAGGCCCGAATTTCACCGCCGCCAAGAATCCGGACGGCTCACCGCAATGCGCGGCCCAGGTCTGCAACGAAGAAAGCAAGACCGCGCCCGAGATCATGATTGGCTACCGCAAAGCCACGGACGGTACGTTGATGCCGGACTGCATTAGCCAAGCTAGCTGTGCTGCGGACAAAACCGGCAAGTGCCCTTGCGTCGACATTCCGCTAGACAGCGATCCTGACCCGAACGACGGCAAGGGCGTCGGTGACTGCGGTCCGGGGTTTTGGATGGTGAGCATTAATTTCGGGGAATGCTCGGCTTCCAAGTCGAAGAACAAAACCGCGCCAGAGACGGTGTCGTGCACTCAGAAAACGGGACGCTGCTGCAAGTTGGACATTCAATAGTTGGACAGTCAGTAATTGGACGGTCAGTAATTGGACGGTCAGTAATTGGACAATCAATGAATGCGACGTGAGCATTGGTTATATGGCGCCGCCGCGTTGATCGTGGCATTTTGCAGTATGGCCTACGAGCTGACTCTGGCTCAGTGCATTTCGGTGCTCTACGGCGACACCATCACGAACTACAGCTTGGTGATCGGCGTCTTCGTCTTGAGCCTCGGGCTTGGGTCTGCCTATTGGGCGAAGGCTTCGCGGCCGCCGACGCTCGCGGTGTTTTGGACGATTGAAATCGTCTTGGCTGTGGTCGGCGCCTTGGCCCCGGCGGCAATCTTTCGGGTCGAATTTGGCGGCGACGCGGCGGCGGGGTTTCCCCAAGGAACGCTTATCGCCTTGTGCTTTGCCTTCGCCATCGGCTTTCTGTCGGGCATGGAAATCCCGGTGTTGATCGCCTTGGCGGGGCGGCGAAATACCTCCGGCGAGCGCGGCAATCCGGCCGCCTTGATCGTCGGCATGGATTTCATGGGGACGTTCGCTGCTTCGGTAATCGTGCCGCTCATCCTTTTCTACAAGATTGGCTTGATCGGCGTGCCTCTGCTTGGATCGCTTTTGAATCTCGGCTTGGGCCTCGTGGCTCTGGCTCCCGGGGCGACCGCTGGAAAGGGTTTGCGCGTGGTCGCCACCCTGCTCGTCGGAATTTTGGTCGCGGGAGCCCTAAGCCAGGTAGCTTCAATAGAGGCTTACCTCTCCAAAGGTGTCTTTTGAAATGAGCGAGGCCCCTTTCAAGCGCCCGTCGAGTTACCTGCTGCAAGCGGCCACTCTCGCCATGTGTTCCCTCCTCTACGAGTTGAACTTCGCCAAGATCGTCGCGGAGATCACCGGCAACCCGACGATCTGGGAAAGCGTGTCGATGGCCGTCTTCCTCTGCGGCATGGGCGCCAGGTCCCTGACGTTTCGCGGGGGCCCGCCGTCGGTGTTGCTGAAGCGCTTGCTGACTACGGAAGTGACGCTGATCGGCGGCGCCGTAATGAGCTACTTTTTCGTCTTCCTGGCCGAGGCTGGCTACCGGATGTACGTCTTTGATGCCGGAATACTACGAGAATCCTGGGGCTTCCCGCCTGTATTTCTGCTCGGCGGCTTGGCGCAGTTGCCGCTCTTTTGGCTTGGCTGGCTGACCGCCTTCGAGCTGCAATTCTTTTTGAACTTTCCCGACTCGCCGAACTTTCGCTTCAAAGAGTCGGCCGTCCTCGCGGCTTATCACTTCGGGGCGCTCGCCGGAACCGGGGCGTTCATCTTCGCTCACCGGCACGGCATGGAACCGTTCACGCTCCTCGCTTGGACGATCGCCGTGAACTTCGCCTTTGCGCTGTATTTGATGACGAGCTTCGCCGAAGGGAAGTCCTTGCGCAGAGCCTTGGCGCTCGCCGGAGTCCTGGCCTCAACCGCCGTCGTCGTCGCCAAGCCGTTTCGCCAAATCATTTTGAAGAACCATTACTACAACATGTTTCACTGGACGTTCGATCATGGCGGTCTGAAGGACGTCGAGCATCCGCTTGGCCCAAAGGCACTCTTAGGCGCGCTGCCGGGACTTCCGACGGTGACGCGCATCCGGTCGCCCTATCAGGTTCTCGACCTTGTTCCGGACAACGAAAAGGTCGAGGTCGCCCCGGGCGCACCCGAACCGCTGTCGCTCTACATCAATGGACGGTTTCAAATCGGCTCGGCGAGCGCCGTTCGTTATCACGAGTCGCTGGCTCACGTGGCGCTCGGGTACTTGTTGCAACCGGCAAAACACATACTAGTTTTAGGCGGCGGCGACGGCATCCTCGTGCACGAACTGCTGAAATACCCCGGCCTCGAGGGCTTGGATCTCGTCGAGATCGATCCGGAGGTCTTGCGCGTGGCGCGGGAGACGCCGGCGTTCACGGCGCTAAACTTCGGGTCGCTCGACGACCCCCGCTGCCAGGTCCACATGGGTGACGCCATGGCTTTCGTGCGGGCTTCGAAGGCAAGCTACGACGCGGTCTTCATCGATCTGACCTATCCTTACGACTTTGATTCGGGACGGTTCTTCGGCGTCGAATTCTTTCGCATGGTC
>JAYWBY010000639.1:0-3332 GCA_043781115.1 Pseudomonadota bacterium | reverse complement strand
TGGAGCCGCAGAGCGGATTTGAACCGCTGACCTGCTGATTACGAATCAGCTGCTCTACCAACTGAGCTACTGCGGCATCGGCACGAGATGCCATTTATACCTAATAGAGCCATGAGATGTCAGGCGTTTTTTGCGGCCGGCGAATTAAAGGCCATTTCGCTTGAGAAAGGCGTCCATCAAGGCGTTGACCAGGGTCGGGTCGTCGAAGTGGGGGCAATGGCTGCCGTGCGGAATGACCGCCAGCTCGCCCCGGGGGAGGTAACCGGCCAAGCGCCGGGACTCCGCGAGCGGCACGACGGTGTCCCGGGCCCCGGCCAAGATCAAGCTCGGGACGTCGACGGGCCGCGCCAGCGTCGCGACGTCGAAGGTCGAGACCCCTTCCGCCATGTCGTAAAAGAGCGTCGGGTTGATGGCGAAGATTTCGCCGATGTACTCGTCGATGTCTTCCGTCTTGCTGAGCTTGGTGTTGAAGCCGGCGCTGCGGATGTACTCGCGCAAGGCGACGTGAGCCAACGGATTTTTGATGTAGGGAAGCGCTGCCGCGTAGCCGAGTCTCAGAGCGAAAGGCGCCTTGCGGTTGACGTCGATCAAGAGGCGCCAAATGCGCCGAGTCACTGCCGGCAGAGGGAAAGCTAGCGACGGATCGCGCCCAGGGGAAGCCAGTAGAATCAGGCCGGCGACCAGCTCGGGATTCTCCGACGCGAGCGTCAGACCCAGCGAGCCGCCCATCGATTGGCCGAGAAAAGTTGCCTTGCCGATGCCGCGAAACGCGCACAGTTCGCGGACGTCGCGGAGGATCAGGTCGACGGTCAAACGCGTGCCCGGAATTGGCGCCTCCGAGCGCCCGTGGCCGCGAAAATCCATCCAGATGCGCCGATGCTTCCCCTCGGCGGCGAAGTGGGCGAGCGGGTATTTCCAGTGTTTGATCGAGCAGCCGAGGCCGTAGATGAAGAAAAGTGCCGGCCCGTTGCCGCCCGAGTCCTCGAAGTAGAGTTCGACGCCGTCGGAAGCTTTGAAAAGACCGGCAAAGGCTTCGCTGCCGGCGTGCGGCCGAGTCTTCGGGGTGGGGGCGGCGCGGCGCCCGCGCTGCAGCGGGATGACGGTCATATTTTATTGAATTTATTGGATTTTATTAAATTATTCGCGGAATCGCTAAACCCGGCCCCTGGCGGCACCGATAGGCAATTGTAGCACGGGAGCGCGCCATGAACTATGAAGGCCAACCGATCCTCCACTTCATCACGCAGCGTTATATGACGCCGCCGGTGCAGAAGATCGTCGACGGCTGGCGCGTCGAACCCCAGCTCGTCGTCGACAAACTGATCGAATACTTCCGCGAAATGGGCATCTTCGTGGTCCCGTACTCGCAAGACGCCCTGATCATGAAAAATCTGATGCGGTACCTCCGCACCTCGCAGGAGCTCGCGCACATGGTCTCGCGCGCCCGCAACGACGAGATGAAACGCCAGCGCAACCGGCACTCCGAATGACCGGCTAAACGGCTTTCGTGTCGAGCGACAGCGCGTGGATCTCGGCCTTCATCAGTTCGCCGAGGGCCCGGTAGACCATTTGGTGCTGCTCGACCAGCGATTTGCCGGCGAATTCCTGCGCCCGGATGGTGACCTGCCAGTGGTCGCCGCCGCCCGTGTAGTCTTGGGCTTTGATCTCGGCGCTCGGCAGGGCCTGTTTGATGCGACTAATTATGGTTTCGGCGGTGGCCATGCGATAGATTCCGTCCTTGTCTGATTGGGACTATATAGCACCTGAACGGCGCAAAGGGGAACACCTTGGCACAGTCCACCGCTCCCCTTCTTTATCTAGCCAGCAACAACGCCCACAAGGCCCAAGAACTCAAGGCCATGTTGGCCGGCCGCTTCGACGTTCGCTTGGCGAAAGAGCTGAAACCCGGCATCGCTTGGGACGAGTCGGGCGACACCTTTGCCGCAAATGCCAAAATCAAGGCCGACACCGTCCGTCTTTACACGAAAGAATGCGTCTTGGCCGACGACTCCGGTCTGATGGTCGATGCTCTGAACGGCGCGCCCGGCGTCCTTTCGGCGCGGTACGCGGGCAAAGACGGCGACGACCGGGCGAACAACGCCAAACTCCTCGACGCTATCCGTGACGTGCCCGACGCCAAACTCGGCGCACGCTTTGTCTGCGTGCTCCACTTCGTCGACAACGACGGCGCGGGTCACAGCTTCCGCGGCGAATGCCTCGGCAATTTGGTGAAGACCGCTCGCGGCAGCCAAGGCTTCGGCTACGACCCCCTCTTCGTCGTCGAGGGCACAGGCAAGACGATGGCGGAACTCCCCGACGAACGCAAGAACGCCGTAAGCCACCGCCGCGCCGCCCTCGACCTCTGGCTCAAGTGGCTACTTAATTCGGTTAATTCGGGACACCCGACGTAATCGAATTAAAATGGGGTCAGGCACCTCAAGTAAGTCCTTGATGGGTGGTATTACTTGCCGTTGAGCTTTTTCTCCGCGTCCTTTGTGTAGTCGCGGTATTCCTTGCTCGTGTGGATCCAGCCGAAGTCTTTGTGCTTCAGCGATTCTTGGATCTCTGGTTTGTATTTCTTCGGCTCGAGGAGGTACGAGTTTAAAATCAGCACCGCGCCTTGCGGGTCGTTCATCTTCGAATAGCAACGCGCCAAGAGGAACGCCGCCTTCCGCGCTACCGGCTCCTCGTCGGCCCAGATGCTCTTCTTCGCGGCTTTGTCGTAGATGACTTTTAGCGGAACGGTCGCGTCCTTGCACTGGTCCATCTCGCGGTAAGAGAAAGCCAAATGATAGAGACCGGTGACGTCCAGCTCGTCGTTCGGCCGCGCCTTTTCGAACGCCTTGGCGGCGTCCTTCCACTTGTGTGCCTTGAACGCCGCTTCGCCGGTCTGGTAGTCCTTCGACTTTTTGGCCTTCATCCGCGTCTGGTCGCCTGACGCCGATTCGGCGCTCCCGATGACCGTTGCGGCCTGGAGCACGTAAGGCGTGTCTAGGAGACACGGAACCTGGCCGCCGCCCTCGCAGCAAATCTCCTTCAGGTTACCCGACAAACGCTTGCCGAGGAGCGCGTTGCACTGGGTGGCCGGCGGGCCGATCAACACGTAAATCGTTTCGCCATTGAGCGCGCCTTGCTCCGTCGCGATGCCCTTCGTATTCGCTTTCGATTGAACGACTTTGCCTTTGAGGTAAGTGCCGCGGTAGGAATCGTAGAATTTCTTCTTGCCGTTGGCGTCGAGATCGGCGACCCAGGCGAACTTGTCTTTTTTTGTGTCGAAGTTAGTTTCCGGGGTGAGGACTTTGCAACCTTGGACGTCATAGACGACGGGGCCG
>JAYWBY010000638.1:0-3332 GCA_043781115.1 Pseudomonadota bacterium | reverse complement strand
CTGGGGCGACTAGAGCCAGTTTGAGTTGATTCACTTTCAGCATGGGGGACCTTTCAATTTGCTTTGCTTGGTTCATTCGCGCCTAACAAATCTCTTATCGGCAATATTTTTGAAAACTTTAAAAATTCATAAACATATAATAAAATCAATATGTTAAATAATTTCAAAAACTGAATAACGATATAAAAATGAATATGATTCAAGGGCGGCCCCGCGCTTGGTTCTCCAACAATAATTCTTCAGCTTCTTCCCAAGATGTCGAGAAGAGCCCGGTCAGATCAAGCAATTCCAGGGAAGGGAGTTGGTATGCGGCGGTGGTTCTTGCTAGCGGGCGTATTTGGTATATTGGCGACGGCCTGCGGTCAAGAGCGCGCGCGCCTAGCGCCTCGGCAGCAGACGGACCAGGCGCACGTTAACTCGGCGAGCCTCCTCGACGCGCCGCCGGATTTGCATTGCGTCGGCCCCGGTGACGACGGCACGGGTTCCTATGCGATCTATGTCTACAAGGGCGTGAACCACAAACCGGCGCGCCTCGTCTTCAAATCGGACGCGGCGCTAGTCGGAGATTACACGTACTTCAAGGACGACACGCCCCATCCCCCGACGGATCTTTTGTACCGTTACATTTTTAGCGACGTGACGCCGCCATTTGGCGCTCCGACGGTCATGGTGCTCGAAGGCGGTTTCACTGACGAAGCGACGGCGCTCGTCAACTCCGTCGGCGGTTCGGACGACACGGTCGTCGCGACGATCTCTTGTTTTCGCTGAAGCCTTCTCTCAACCTTCGAGACGACCCATCGCGCCCTGTTGGTAGTCGGCGACGGCTTGGCGTATTTCCGCTTCGGTGTTCATGACGAATGGCCCGTAACCGACGACCGGTTCGTCGATGGGCTCGCCGCTAAGCAGCAACGCAACGGTGTCGCCTGCGGCCTTGAGCTGCAGTCCCGCGCCTTGCTGGTCGAACAGCACCATCTCGCCGGCTTTCGCGGCTAAGCCACCATCGAGGGCGAGGCCCCCGCGCACGACGAAGATCGCCGCGGTGTGACCCTCCACCACCGGCAGGGTCACGTCGTCCTCCGCCTTAAGTTTCAGGTCCCACAGATTGAGCGGCGTGAAAGTCTTCGCCGGCCCCTTGACGCCGAGGTGCTCGCCGGCGATGACGCGCGCCGTGCTGCCTTTGGCCGACAGCGCAACGTCGTGAATGTCCGCGGCCGCGAGGTCTTGATAACGCGGCTCCGTCATTTTGTCTTTCTTCGGCAAATTCACCCAGAGTTGCACCATTTCCATGGTACCGCCTTTGGCGGCGAAGCCCGTTGAGTGCTTTTCCTCGTGAACGAGGCCGGACGCCGCAGTCATCCACTGGACGTCGCCGGGTCCAATCTTGCCGGCATTGCCCTTCGAGTCGCGATGTTCGACCTCGCCTTGATAGACGATCGTTACGGTTTCAAAGCCGCGGTGCGGGTGCTCGCCGACGCCGCGTCGCTCCTTGGTCGGCGTGAACTCCTTCGGGCTGCCGTAGTCGAGAAGCAAGAACGGGCTGATTGCGGCGCCCAAGCTTTGGTAGGAAAAAATGCTTTGCACGTGAAAGCCGTCGCCGACCCAGTGCGGAGTTACCTTTTTGTGGACACTTAGGACTTTCTTCATAATCTCCTCGGTCTAGTCACCTCGTAATATAAAGCCCCCGGCCGAAACGGCAAGGGGCCCTGGTATAACGTCAGGAACCTACGAAGGTTTGCGCTACTCTAGCGCTTGAAAGCGACGAAAGCGGCGACGAACGGCAGCTCGTCCTTGATCGTCACGAAGCCCGTCAGCTGGCTTTGGCTGGCATCGAAGAAGCGGCCTTCGTAGTGAAAGACGAGATCTGTGGGCCGCGACCCGTTCTTCGGGACCAGTAGGTCGAAGGCCAGGCGGTCTTGAGTGACGGTCAAGTTTTCCAGCGGGCCGTCGAAGTCGTTCGGCACGTGCATGTCGCCGGTGAACTGGCCGGCGTCGTCGCTCGTCAGGGTGAGCGTGTCGACGTACTCTTTTTCGTCGAAATAGAGGTGAATCCCAAACGTTTGGGTGGTCGCGGCCGCCAGCGCGGCGGGGGAGGCGAGCGAGCAAAGCAGGGCGAAGAGGCGAAGAGCGTTCATAATGGATCCTTTGTGATTTGGAGCCCGCGTTTGGCGTGGCGCGGCGAAAATACGCAATTTATGTGTTTGCTAACAGCGAATTATTTCGTACATTTGGTTGCCAATGGAAACCAATCGCATAAAACAATTCATGGCCCTGGTGCAAACGGGCCACCTGCGCAAGGCCGCTGAGGCGATGAAGATGTCGCACGGGGCGTTCCACAAGGCGATGGGAGTGCTTCAGGGAGAGCTAGGCTTCCCGCTCTATGCGTTGGACGGTCGCAGCATCGTAATCACGCCCCAGGGCCAGGCCTTTCACCAACGGGCGCAGGTCTTCCTTGAAGCGGAGAAGCAGCTCTTTCGGGCCGACGAAGGCGCCAAGGCGGCCTTGCGCATCGGCACCCACGAAACCTTCGCTACTTACCTGCTGGCGCCGAAGTGGAAGAAGCACGGCGGTTCCGAGTCCTTCGTCTGCCGCGACCTCCTGCCCGGGCGCCTGGAGGAGGCGGTCGAGCGAGGCGTCGTCGACGTCGGCCTGACCTACAACCATTTGCCGAGGATCGGGTTGGACGCGATTCACATGGGCCGGGTCGAGCTCGGAATTTATGCCGCGCCCGCGCTCGCCAAGGGGCGACCCTTTGCCGAGTTGCCCTTCGTCGCGCCAGTGTTGCCGCTAGAAACGACGCCGTCGGCGGCGCGCGGGCTAGACGGCTGGCCGGACGCCACGGTGCCCCGGCGCGTCGCCTTCGCCGTTGATCTGCTGTCGACCGCCCTGAATTTGGCGGGCGACGGCGTCGCCGCGGCTTTCGTCCCTCACTTCGTGGTCAAAGCCTTCAACGCCAGTCGGGCCAAGGAAGCCAGACTGACTTTGGTCGACCTTCCGAGAGGGTTTGGTCCCGTCCATCGCGATGTTTACATGGTGCAGCGTGTCGGCGCGGTGGAGACCAAGAGCCTTCGACTCCTCGGCCGCCTGGTTCGCGCCGAGTTGCACGGCCGCTCGACCTAGGGCTTGGCCTCGGCGGACGAGAGCGGCTAAGATGTCCGCCATGGATTCACTTCAAGACGTCATCGTGCTTTTGGCCGCCGCCGTGCTTGCCGTGTCGCTGTTCAAGCGCCTCGGGCTCGGCTCCGTCTTGGGTTACCTCGCCGCCGGCGTCATCGTCGGACCGTTCGGCCTGCGCTTCATCACCGACATCAAAAGCATCCTGCACATTTCGGAGC
>JAYWBY010000637.1:0-9206 GCA_043781115.1 Pseudomonadota bacterium | reverse complement strand
ACTCTTCCTAGATAGTTGCGGCTTTGGCCAATTCTGCTGAGCGGCCGGCTGCCAGCCCAACCGACTTGAGCAACTCGGGATTCACCAAACGTGTCCGGCAATTGCAAAATAAAATTTAAACTTTTGGAAAAGGCCGCCGAGAAGTTTTGGCAGCAACGAGGTTTGAGACTTCGTAACAATATTCGCACTAGTCAGTTTTTTGGGGGAATCATGAAAGTCCGTACGCGTCTGGCGATTGCTTGTGGTCTGATCGCGACGCTCGCGGCCTGTAAGAACAATTCCCCGAGTGCCAGTTCGGCCAAAAGCGACGACGTCGCTCAGACGACCGACGGTGCCGCGGCCGTCAACCAGGTTCCGCAAGACGCTGGAACCAAGCCGTTCGAAGTCACCGCTTCCTTTCCTTTGAAGGGCGGCAAGATGGCTTTGAAAACGATGATCACCCTGACGATGCCGCAGATTTCCGTCGACTATAACCTCTTCACCAGCGGCCGGAACGTCTCCACGGTCTTGTTGCGGGCCGACCCAGCGCTTTGCAACGCCACGGCGTGCACGTTCTCCGATCCGGAAGAGAGCGTTTCGCTGACCTTCTCGGCAATCAACGCCGAAAGGATCGTGCTGACGGCGGTGAACTGGCAAGGGGAGCAAGTCGTGGGAGACGCCATCTTTACCGCGACGCACACTGCATCGGACAACATTTCCTGTGACTTGGCGCTGGGCTCTGGCTGCTAAATTTAAGCGGCTTGATCCAATTGTTCTTCGACCGGAAGCTCGGCTTCCGTCCAAGGTAAACAGGTCAGCGTCAGCATCATCGAGTCCGCGTCCAGCACGCTCTCGGCGGTTGCCGACCCCGATTTGGCGATGAGTTCGCTGATTCGGACGCTACCTACTGACTGCGACCTGAGTCCGTCGGAAATGACTGCGTCCGACGCTCCGACGGTGAGGGTGCGGGACTTGGACGATTTTCCCGCCCACTTCATTAGATAGTTTGCTTCCCGCGATGCGAAGTCGATTGCTTCCCAGCTATTGTCGCCTTTTAGTTCGGCGACCGGTGTCGACATCCGGTCCCTGGCTTGCAGTTTGCCTCCGCCGAGGGTGTAAGACGTGAGCGCGAACACGTTGATGTGAAGTGAGCATTCCGGGGCAACGCCTTTTACCAATCGTTCCCAGGACTCGGCTTCGCTCCGAGTCGCCTCTACGATTTCGGAAAGGTCCCGCTGAATCTCCGGGCTTTTGGCCGAGAGAATGACGATCCACTCGTCGCCGTTCTTCTTCGCGAGCACCCAGTGGTATCCCAGCCGCGAATGGCTGGCTCGCATGGCTTCGTTGAGCATCTGCATTAAGGAGTGAATGCGACCTTTTAGCGAAGACGAAGCCAGCGATGAATTCTTCAGGTCCACCTGCATCATGATCCCTTGGCGCGAATCGGCAAGCCAAGCGCGGTACCGACGCGTGGATAGGCGACCCTTCAGGCGAATGGCTTCGCTCATGCCGTCTGAGCGGAAGTGAGTCTTGGCTAACTTCGTCGTCGAGTGATACAAAATGACCGCGAAGATTCCGAACAAGAAAAATCCCGTCACGGGCGCGAATCGCAAGGCGTCTGCTCGATCGGTCGTGTAGGTCACGACGCGCAGGAACAGTTGGCTGTTCACGGCGAGGAGAAATACCGTGTAGAGTGCTTGCTCGACGGTCCGGCGGCGAAAGTCCAGGCGAAGAGAGAGCGGACCGCTGACCTGCGCTTTGCGGAAGTTTCTGAAGCAGCGCACGCCGCCCAAGGCGGTGATTCCGGGCGGGACCACCAAGGTGAATAGTGAAAGCACAAAATCGATTTTGCTAAGCCAGTGCAGAGCTTCCGGCGGGGTCGTCCTCGGCAAAATCGCGACGATGGCGAGCGTGCCAAAGACGAGCGAGCCGAAAAGCACCGCTGCGATCTTGCGCCCGCTCGTACGATTCGTGGCCAGCGCAAAGACCAGCATTGCAACCGAAAGATTCAGCGTCAGCTCAGCTGCTAACGTGTACCAATTGAAGATGCCGAGTCCGACTCCCCCTGAGAGAGACGCTTCGGATCCGTATGTATAGACGGCAAACGTCGCCGTCAGGTAACAAAAAGTCCCGTAGTCCAAAAACTCGGACCACAGCATGGCGAAGCCCAAAGCCATTAGGAAGAGACCGATAAAGAGCATGGCGAGGCCAAGGCTGCGACCGTACGAAAGCAACGGGAACAACTTTTTCGCCGTGTAAAGATGGTCAAGGGAGGTCACGAAAATGCCGTCTTCAAGCACGGGGCCGTAAGCGAACACCGTGTCTTTGCCGAAGATCAAGACGTCTTGATAGAAACCTGCGATTTCGGAACTCTTCACAAGTGGGAAGACCAAGAGGCTTTGGTCGTACTTCGAAACCACATACGGGCAATGCCCGTCGATGCAAACCCGTGCGTCCTGCAGCCCATCCAAAACCAAGACGTTCGGATCCGTGCCGACGACGTTTTTGCGGAAGAGTTCGCTAGGGATCCGCGCGCCAATAACGAACGGTTCGCGTTTGCCGAAAGCGGCCTCGATGCCCCCTAGTCCCTGCTGAAGGAGGAGGCGACGAAAGGTCATCGTTGATGCATTCAGTGTGTCGTCGAAAGTCGGAATTGAGAGCTGCTTGAACGCCGCCGGCCGCGCCTCGTCGGCAAGCGAGAGTTTGGGTATGCACGTCTCGAAAGACGAAATCGTCAGATCCGCCGCCCCGGCTTTGCAGACGTCGGCCATCGGCGCGACGAAGAGCTGAGTGACGTCATAGCGATGCGCGGCATCAGGGAAAAGCGCGCTGCGCCGTAAATTAATGAACGTGTGCGTCAGTAGGCCTACGACGAGGACCGCGGAAAGCAGCAAAACAAAGCGAGAAGCGGCCTGGTTGCTGCGCAAAGCCCTAAGCCAGCGGCGACTCTTCCTCGGTTGGTTTCCGGACTCGTTCAAACGGCGGCACTCGCGGTAATAACAGGGGGTTACGTGTCAGTTGGGTCGGACTTTGGGGTGCTTACTTGAGGGACGGTGGATGCCGCACCCCACCGGGACCCCAGCTAACGGGGCCTAGACAGGGCGCAATTTGGCGCGACTTTGGCTTTTGGCCGAGCCTCGTGGCTAGCCGCCTGAGCCAGGGGGCAGGACGTCCGTTGACGGCAGCTTCTCGGTCGGCGTCGCGAGGTCGTTCCACACATGGTCGTACTGTTTGTTGTAGGCGTCGATCACTGCTGGTATTTCGACGTAATAGAAGTTCTCGAAGTTGGACGTGAAACCGGTGCCGGTAAGGTTGCCGGCGCCGCCGAACACCGCCGACCGCAGCTCGCTCCCTGCCGGCGTGTTCAAGACCAAGTATTTGTTGTGGTGGAGCAAGTGCTGCGCTTGGTTGGTCTCCATCCAACGAGCTTGGCCGCCGACGCCTTGGAGAGAAGCGACGTTGTCGTACTCCCAGGCTTCGTTGTCGCCGGTTTGGTCGCCGTGTCCGGCCCACCAAACATCGTCGTCGAAGACCATCTGCAGCTCGGGTGGGGTCTCCGTTTGGAGTTCGGACTTGAGCGCCGCGATGAGCTTGTTGTAGCCGAAGCGGTGTGCCGCCAAGCGAATTTGGCTCGACGCCTTGATCGCGGAGATCAGGAACTGCGTCGCGCGCGGGCCCTCGCCCGGAACGAAGAAGACCTTGATGTCGGACTCCTCCGGATAAGGAATGCCAGCGCGGCAACTTTGGATGAAAGCCTTGTATTCGCTAGTGCTGGCGTGGTGCTCGAGCTCGCCCTTCATCATGCAAAGATGCGCTTGGACGAAGTGCGTGTCACGCTCTGGCGTGATGAAATGCCAGTTTTCATGGTGTAGCACGATGCCCGACGTCATGTTGCCGCTGCTGAAGGCGAGGCGCACTTGCCCTTCGTTCGGATTGATCAGGAAGACTTTGTTGTGTGCGTAACCGATGCCGCCTTCGTGGCCGCGGAGGAACATCTGCGGTTTGAAGGCCGAGTCGCCGTTGCCTGGGGCGCACGCCAAAAGCGAATTCGCCGTCGACACGTCGGAGGTGTTGTCGATGACGAACGTGACCTTGAGGTTCCGCTCTTGAATGCCCTTGCAGAGCGCGTCTTTCACGACGTGGTTCGAGAACGACAGGTAGGTGAAGAAGACCTCTTTCGTCCCAGGATCGTTGATCCAACCAAGTAGCTTTCGCTGGGGAGCTTCCGGACGGTCGCCTGAAGCGGCCGAGTCCGCTTGCGTGCAGAAAACGTTCTTAGGTTTCTGCGTCAACGGTTGACCGTCGCTGCTGACGACATGCTGGTCAGGGCCGTACTTATAGTCGGCGCAGGTCGGGTTGGTGAACATCACTTCATAGTCGAGATAGCGCAGGCCGTTGGCAGTCGCGGGATGATCTTGCTCGTCGCGCGTGAAGCTCGGGTTGAAGCGCGGCGAGGCGCTGCACGCGACGAGCGCCGGCCAGACGAAAAGGCAAAGGAGGAGGCGAAGTTTTTGCATGTTTTTCCCTGTTTTTTAGCTTCGGGAACTGGGTGATAGCCCCCATCGGGAGGCCAGGTCAAGCTCCGGTGCGGGTGTCCGCGCCAGGCTCCCGATGTCCCTCGCGAAGGGGAGCCCGAGTCGCTAGGTTTAGCGCTCCACTTTGGAGGTGCCCATGCAGTTCAAGAAGCGCTTCATGTTCCTGGTTTTGGCGGTGAAATTGGCAGCTTTCGCCGGTGTCGCCGGCGCGGCGACGATGGAGGCGGAGGTCGCCGATTTGGCGGGGTCCTGGGCGGGAGGTGCCGACCCCGCGCCAACCGCGACGCTGATGGTCAGCCCGGCGACCGACGAGTCGTTGGTGGCCATCGGTTCTTGGACGGTTGTTGGAGGGCCGGCGGCCGGTCGATTGACCTTTGGTTTGCTGAAGACCGAAGGACGGTATTACGCCGTTCCCGAGGCGACCGAGAGCACGACGGTGCCGGACGTCTTCGGCGTCGATCGCTTGCCGAGCGGTGGCCTTCGCCTAGCGCGTTTGGCGCACCTGGTATCCGAAGACCAAGTGGGTCTGCGGGAAGAGGTGCTGACCGTCGGCCGGCCGCGCGCCGACGGTACGCGGTTGATGCGCGTGTCATACGGCGAACGCCTTTGTTTCGATGGCGTCGCGCCGTCGCCGCGCGCCTGCGGTGAACGCCAGGAACAGGAGGTCGTGATCCACAAGGTCACGCCATGAGCCCCGCCCGGATTGTGTCTACCGCGCGAAACCGGTAAAAGAGCGGGCGGAGGAACCGCCGATGTACCTTCCGCCCGCTTTCAAAGTCGACGACCAACAACGGGCCTTCGCCCTGATTGACGCCGAGCCGTTCGCTACGGTGATCTCACAGACGAGCAACGGCCCTTTCGTCAATCACCTGCCGCTGCTCCTCGATCGCGGCCGTGCCGCAGGACCGCGTCTCGTCGGCCACATGGCGCGGCGGAATCCGCAGTGGCAGCACTTCAAGATCGACAAAGCCGTCTTAGTCGTATTCCATGGCCCACACACCTACATCACGCCGACCTGGTACGCCGAACATGACGTGCCGACTTGGAACTACGCCGTAGCCCACGTCCGGGGCGAGGTGCGGTTGTTAGAAGGATTCAAGGATTTGATCGAAATCCTAGGGAAGATGACGGCCAAGTTCGAGGACTCCAGTCCGAAACCGTGGCGGTTCTCCCTGCCCGACGACTTGAAGACCGAAGAGCAACTCACCGGGGCGATCGTGGGCTTCGAGATCGTCAACTTCGAGGTCGAGGCCAAGTTCAAGTTGAGCCAGAACCGCAGCGCTCGCGATCAGGCCGCGGTCATCGACGGCCTAGCGACGCGAAGCGACGATCAGAGCCGTCAGGTTCGGGACTTGATGCGCGGATGATCGCTCAATGGCCGGTGTCGGCGTTGACCACCATCAGGTGCTGGCGCGCATCGGGGGTCAGCTTCGGGCCCGCGCCGATTTCGGCGAAAGTAAACTGGACGACGACTCCTTCTGGCAACAAGGCTTCGCAATAGTCTGGCGTAAGCCGCACGAGGCGGACGGTCAGTGGCTGGGTCTGCACCTTCTCCAGGCCGAAATGCGCCTTGTGCGTACAGCCGCCGCTGGCGACGCGAAAATCGATGCCCGTCGACCGAACCACGTACGACAGGATCCGCTCTTCCCCCGTGCCTTTTTGGGCAAAGAGCGAGGGGCATATCAGCAGCATCGCAATGACGACTAAAGGGCCGCGGACCAAGGCGCACCTCCCGTTCGAACTACGTCTATCTCTTTGCCTATGGGAATCTCTTAAGCTCCCTCCTTTACTGAACAATCTTCCTTGCATTCGGATGGGATAAGCCCGCATGATGCTCTGATCATCACCTTATTAAAGAGCTAGGCGAACATCCCAACTTGGCGGCGCAAAAAAGCGGGAGCGGAGCATGGTGCGGACGATCTTTCGGCGGCTTCGGGATTTGGCGGTTTACGGTGCACGGTCCTTGGCTTGGCTCATCGGGGCGCTGCTCGGCGGCCTTAAGTGGTCGCCGCCGGAATGGCTGAGCGCAATCGGTCGTCTGATGGCGTGGCTCTTCGCCGGCGCCGCGGCGTGGACCAAGCGAATGCGGGCCAACCATCCGAAGCCCTTTTACGGGACGATCGCAGGCATCGTCGTCCTTGCTGGTGCGGGCTACGGCGGCTGGCGCTACTACGATAGTTTGCCGAAGCCGGAAAAATTCTCCGTCTCGATCAGCAGTCCCTCGATTACGCCGCTCATCGACGACGCCGTCTTTCAGTCGATTGCGATTACGTTCGGCGGCTCCGCGGCGCCGCTGGAAATGATCAATAAGCCGGTGACCACCGGCATCAAGATGAAGCCCGAGGCCAAAGGCCAATGGGTCTGGGAATCGGATAGCAGCCTCCGCTTCACGCCGACGGAAGATTGGGCAGTCGGACAAGAGTACGAAGTGACGCTGGATCCGTCGCTTTTTCCAAAGCACGTGCTGATCGACAGCTACGATTTGACGTTCTCGTCTGGCAAATTCAGCCTGACGACGTCCTCCAGCGAATTTTACACGGATCCGAAAGATCCGAAGTTAAAGCGCGTCTTGGCGACCTTCAAGGCGACGCATCCTCTGGACCCGGAAGATTTCAAGAAGCACGTGTCGATGCACAAGAAGGTGAAGAAGAAGGGATCCTTCAAACTGATCGACGAGAAGATTCCCTTCACCGTCACCTTCGACAAGTTCAAGGGCGAAGCTTACATCGTCTCGGACAACATCCCCATCCCGCTCGAGGAGTACTTCGCGGTCGTGACGGCGGACTCCGGACTGAAATCGGCGCGCGGCGGCAACGCCACGGAGAACGAGCTCGTCGCCGAGGTTCGCATCCCGGGCATGTACGACTACTTTCGGATCAACAACGCGACGGTGACGTTCGTCCGCAACGACCACTACGAACCGGAGCAGGTGTTGATCATCGACACGACCGCTCCGGCGCTCCAGTCGGACATCCAAAAGAACCTGACGGTCTACGAACTACCGAAGGACAAGCCAGCGACGAAACTGTCCAAGCTCGTGAAAGACTACGGCTGGAACGACGACTCCGAGGTCGGACCGGACATCCTGAAGCTCTCCAAGAAGTTGGAGTTAAAAGCGATCCCGACCGAGAAGGAATACGACACCTTACACAGCTTTCGCTACAGCGGCACGATCGGCCGGCACGTCTTCATTCGCATCGAGAAGGGCATCAAGTCTTATGGCGACTATGTGCTGGCCAGGACCTTCGAGTCGACCCGAGAGATTCCGGAGCTGCCGAAGGAAGTCAAAATCATGCACGAAGGGTCGGTGCTGAGCGTCAGCGGCGACCAAAAAATCTCGGTCATGGCGCGCGACATCCCGGCGGTTCGTTTCGAGATCGGCCGCGTGCTGCCGTCCGAGATCAATCATTTGATCAGCCAGACGAATGGGACATTCCAGCAGCCCAATTTCAACTCGTACATGTTTCGAGAACAGAACATCAGCGAACGCTTCGAAGAGGTTCGTCCGCTGGCGGAGCTAGAGAAGGGCAAAGCCCAGTACACTTACTTCGATTTCTCCAAGTACTCGCAAAGCGCCGGCGAGCGCCGCGGCCTATTTTTCCTGCGCGCCGAGAGCTGGGATCCGGACAAGAAGGTCCCGACCGGCGTGCAAGACAAACGCTTCGTGCTCGTCACCGACCTTGGCTTGGTCGTCAAGACGTCGAGCGACGGCGGCCAAGACGTCTTCGTCGCCTCGATTAGGAGCGGCAAGCCGGTCTCGGGCGCGCGGATCGAAGTCTTGGGAAAAAACGGGCTCGCGATCGCGAGCCAAGCGACGGACGGCGACGGCCATGCGCATTTGCCGCCGCTGCGCGACTTCGTTCAAGAGAAGGAGCCGACCGTCTATCTCGTCACGAAAGACAAGGACCTGTCGTTCTTGCCGTTCGACCGCTCGGATCGCGTGCTGAACCTGTCTCGGTTTGACATCGGCGGCGAGGCAACGGTCGGAGCCCAGGGCGGGTTGATGGCTTACCTCTTCTCCGACCGCGGAATCTATCGCCCCGGGGACACCTTCCACGTCGGCTTGATCGTCAAGGATGCGCTGTGGAAGCGCAACCTAAACGGCGTGCCGCTAGAGGTCGTGGTCACCGATCCCCGCGGCATGGTCGTCAACAAGGAGCGCGTAACGCTCAACGCCGAAGGGTTCGAAGAGACCGAGTACACGACGAAAGACACGTCGCCGACCGGCGACTATCAAACGAGCCTTTACGTGATCCGCGAAGACGGCAAGCAAAAGGACTGGCTCGGTTCGACGACGACCCGCGTCGAGGAGTTCTTGCCGGACCGTATGCGGATTACCTCGCGCTTCTCCGTCAACCGCGCCGAGGGTTGGGTGTCGCCCAAGGATCTGAAGGCGCTAGTCACCCTCACCAACCTCTTTGGCACGCCCGCGACCGAGCGGCGGATCAAGGCCGGAATTCAGCTCGTGCCGTGGTATCCCGGCTTCCGCGCCTACAAGGACTACCAGTTCTTCGACCCGAAGCACGCCAAGAACTCCTTCTCCGAATCGGTGCAGGACCAAAAGACCGACGACAAGGGCGAGGCGAGCTTCGACCTCGAGCTGAAGCGTTTCGCCGACGCAACCTATCGCCTGACGTTCATGGCGGAAGGCTTCGAGGCGGAGGGCGGACGCGGCGTCAGCTCGCAGGTGTC
>JAYWBY010000636.1:0-3351 GCA_043781115.1 Pseudomonadota bacterium | reverse complement strand
GAGGGGCGAGGCGACGGCGAGCTTCAGCAAATATCCGCAGCACAAGGACACCATGACCAGCGTCGTTCCGACCCAGAGTCGCTCGGCGCGGTCGGCCCAAATCAGGCTGAAGACGATCGCTAGAACGGCGCCGTTCAAGCCCGCGACCACGGCGGCGCGGCCGAGCGCTGCGAACACGCCCACGGCCATTTCCGGCGCGTCGCGGTGCGGCGTCGGGCCGCCGATGATGACGCGCAGGCTCTCGACGAGCGTGCCGACGGGAAAGGCGAAGAGGGCGAAACCTAGGACTTGGGCGAGGACTAAGAGGCTCCAAAGGCTGGATGTCATGGCGGTCTCCTCTAGTTGGGGCCCCCGGAGAAGCCACATTTAGCTTTTCTGCCGTTCCTACCTTGAACTTGATTCGCTTTATTAAGTGGCTGAATTTAGACAAAAAAATCCCCCGAAAACGACCGCGGCCCAAGCGGCGGTCGGCAGGATTCGAGGATTTCCGCACACCAGTTCAGAAGTTCACGAACGCCGCTTCTTGGCCGACGTTGTTGCATTTGGCGCCGGTCGAGCCGACGTACTTGATGCGCATGTAGCCTTGTTCGCCCCAAACGGTGCCGTGCGAATTCTTCAAGATCCATGCTTGGTCCGTATCGTCCCAACCGACGAGCGCGACAATGTGGTTGGTGCCGTTCGTATTGCACTCGTTGTAAACGCCGGAGTGGTAGCGCGACCAAGCGCCCGATGCGCTGATCGTCACCGCGATCGGGCCGTATTGACGGATCGCTTGTTTCATTTCGTCCGTCGTCGGCTCGCGGCCGTCTTGGCCGAGGTAGGCCCAATTGACGACGCGTTCGTGTTGCGCGGCGTTGAGGTTGCACGCGGCGTTCGTCGCTTGGTACGGAAAATCCGTTTCGTGATTGGCACCGCGGTGCTGATAAAAGCCGTATGCGAAATAGCCGCCGCTGCACGTTCCGTAGCTCGGCTGACAGCTCACCAGCTGCTGTTCGGCGAGGTCCGGCATTTGACCGGTGCGAATGGCGATCGCCGATTCGAGGGAGGCGACGGTGCCGAACGCCCAGCAGCTGCCGCAGTAGACGGGCTGCGCTTGGTCCTTCACGGCGCTGACGACGCCGCGGTCGCGCCAGTCGAAGTGCGCCGGCAACGGTTCGTCGCGGGCGTCCGGAATCATGAACGGCGCGAGGGCGCGCCAGTTGGCGGGACGGCGGATTTCGTTGTGGCTGTCCGGCATACCGGAGATCGAGGATTCGCCGGTCGTGAACGTCCACTCGCTCGACTTCAAACCATCGGCAAAAGCCACCAACGGCACGCACCAAAGAACCAAGGCTGGTATGGCCTTCCTCATCGCAATCCCCCCAAAGATGGATATGTACGATGATTATATCACGTCATGCCTGGCGGCTTCGCCGCCTAGGCATCTTTTGCCGGCCGTTCCAATTTCAGAGATTCTTTTATTCTTTGAAAAATCGGCGGTCGCGAGTGCTATCGTTGCTGCGTCGCCAGCCGCCGCCCCTCATTCTTCAAAGAAAGAGGAATCTCTGAAGGAGGAACGGCCGGTCGGAGCAAGCTTAATTGAAATCAGGATGCGGAGTCGTCGCCGTCGACGGCGGCAAGAGCGGGATCTTCAAATCCGGCTGTTTACCCGTCAGCGTCTTGAGAAAGGCGACGATCGCCGAGCGGTCGTCATCGGCTAACGTCAGACCCAGCTGGTGATTCGCCATTGTCGTGACGGCTTCCTCCAACGTCCACACCGAGCCATCGTGGAAGTACGGGTATGTCAGCTCGATGTTGCGCAGCGTCGGCACTTTGAAGACGAAGCGGTCCGTTTCGACCTTGGTGACGCCGTAACGACCGAGCGTCTTCGTGTCCTTGTCATAGGGCTTCACCAAGCCGAACTTTTGGAAGGACGTCCCACCGACGGCCGGGCCGTTGTGGCAGCCGACGCAGCCTTTGTCCTTGAAGAGGTTGTAACCGGCGAGTTCGAGCTTGCTCAGCGCTTTGTCGTTGCCTCCAAGCCACTGGTCGAAGCGTGAATCCGGCGTCACCAGCGTTTCCTCGAAGGCGGCAATCGCGTCTTGGACATGGTCGATCGTGATCAAGTCCGAATGGTAAACCGTCTTAAACCAGCCTTTGTACTGCGGGATCGTTTCAAGTACGGAAACGGCGACGGCGTGGGTAGACCCCATTTCGCCGGGGTTGGCGATCGGACCCTTGGCTTGGTCTTTCAGGTCTTTGGCGCGACCGTCCCAAAACTGCGCCAAGTTATACCGGGCGTTGAGCACGGTCGGCGAATTGATCGGACCGATGTTCCATTTGTGGCCGAGCGAGCTCGTCAAGTTGTCGACGCCGCCCGAGGCCAAGTTATGGCAAGAGTTGCAGGAGATGGCTCCCGACTTCGAGAGCCGCGGGTCGAAGAAGAGGCGCCCGCCGAGGTCGACCTTCTTCTGGTCGGCGATTTTGGCGCGGACGATCGGTTGGATCGGTTCGCCCTTGCGCGCCGTGACGGCGGCGGCGGCCAAGTTGGCGGCAAAGGCGAGGCCCAAGGAAATTTTGGCAACAAAAATGGCGGCTTTCAAGGCAGGACTCCTAGATAGGGGGAGTTTTAGATTGTGTGGGGGGATGAAGGCGACAGCCTTCGCCGCAATTTCTAGCGGAAACAGCGCGGTTTTGTCAACTTTTGCGATACGGTCGCGTTACGACACAATTGACGACTTTTATTCACTTTCATTCACCTATGCGTTTCGGCGATAAAGGGCTGTGGGAAAAGAGCGTCGAACAACAACTTCTTCAAAGGAAACGTACAATGCGCGCTAGATTGATCACCGCCCTGACGAGCGTGGTTTTAGGATTCTTGAGCATCGGCCTGACGGGCGCGGCGAAGGCCCCTGAGCCGCCGGCCTTGGCCGGTAAATGGGTAATGCATGTCTTTCTCGGTTCGAAGCTCTTCGACGACGTCGTCGAGATCACCCAGGGAGCGAACGGGGAACTCGGCGGCACGCTGGTGGTGCCGGACCGCTTTAGCGCGACGATCGAGAAGGTCGTCGTAAAGGGCGACCGGTTCTCGTTCGAAATCACGGCGGACGAGGGCGAAGGGCCGTTCACGGTGCGCTATGAGGGGACGTTTCACCCGACCAAGAATACGTATGTTGGTTTCGCCAGCTTCGGGACCGGCGAGCTGCTAGGCGGCTTCGTCGGTCAGCGGAAATAGCCTTCATTTCCGTTCATTTCCTCGCCTCCCCGTCTTCATTCCTTCCCCGTTAATGCCGGCCCGGAATTACGGGGAAGAAAGGAAAGCGAGGAGTCGGGGAACGGCCGGGGAATTTCGGGACACCCGACGTAATCGAA
>JAYWBY010000635.1:0-3352 GCA_043781115.1 Pseudomonadota bacterium | reverse complement strand
AAGCTGCCTCGATCTCGTGATAGGACGTCGGGCTGAGCACGTCGTAGCCGGTAAAATCACCGCGCTCGCGCACTTTTTCGATCGCGTGGCAAAGGGTGTCGAGGTGGCGAAAGATGCCGATGACGCCGACGTCTGGGTTGACAGCAGTCTTAGCCATGATGGCCTCCCGCGGCTTTGTGCTTGCCGCTCATGGGCTTCGGCATGATGAGCTTGATCTCACAACGAGATGATCGGGAAGAACTTGCAGAAGATCAGGAAGAACGTCAGGAAGAGACCGAAGGACCCGAACGTGATGACGATTTCCCAAAGCCCCGGTTCGAAGTGGCCCCAGCTCGAGGGCAGGAAGTCCTCGACCAAGCCGGAGACGATGATGTTGTAACGTTCGAACCACATGCCGACGTTGATGAGCAAGCAGATGGCGAACGACACCGGGATGCTCGACCGGACTTTCTTCGACCAGAAGGCCAAGGGGAAGATGCAGTTACAGAACGTCATCGTCCAGAAGTAGAAGGAGTAAGGCCCGATGGCGCGCTTCTCGAAAATGGCCCACTCGTAAGGGTTACCGCTGTACCAAGCGACGAAGAACTCGATGCTGTACGCGTAAAAGACGATGGTCGACGTGAGGAGCGTCAGGCGCAAGCAAGCGTCCAAATGCTCGGGCAGGATGAATTTCTCGAGCCGGAACATTTGGCGCACGGGGATCAGGAGGTTATAGACCATCGCGCAGCCCGACAAGATGGCGCCAGCGACGAAGTAAGGCGGGAAAATGACCGTGTGCCAGCCGGGCTGAAGCGACATGGCGAAGTCCCAAGAAACGACGGAGTGCACCGAGAGCACGAGTGGCGTCGCCAAAGCAGCCAGGAAGCCGTAACCCGTCTCATAGTGCCACCACTGTTTGGCGGTGCCGCGCCAGCCGAAGGACATGACGCCGTAAACGAGGCGGCGAATGCCGGTCACCCGGTCGCGGATGCTCGCCAAGTCGGGGACCATGCCGATGTACCAGAAGAGGAGCGACGTCGTGAAGTAAGTCGAAATCGCGAACACGTCCCAGACGAGAGGTGAACGAAAGTTGATCCACAAGTTGTTGGTGTTCGGCAGCGGCAGCGCCCAATAGGCGCCGAGCCACATCCGGCCCATGTGAATGAGGGGGAAGACCGCGGCGCACATGACGGCGAAGATGGTCATTGCCTCAGCGCTGCGGTTGACGGTGTTCCGCCATTTGGCGCGGAAGAGAAACAAAATCGCCGAAATCAGCGTGCCGGCGTGGCCGATACCGACCCAGAAGACGAAGTTGGTGATGTCGACCGCCCAGTACACCGGCGGCCGGAAGTTCCAGAGACCGAGTCCGTAGGTCGTATGCAGACCGACGAAAACGATGCCGGTGAGGAGCATGCCCACCGCGAGCGCCAGCGCCAGGTAGTAAGCCGGGTGCGGGTTCTCCAAGTTCACGAGAACTTCTCTGTTCACATCCGAGATGGTCTTAGACCAAACGACCTCGTCACTCATCCTACAACTCTCCGCTTCAACCGCCGTGAGGCTTTTTCTCGTTCTCTTCGCCCATTTCGACCGGTGCGCCCAAGGTCACTTTCGCCAGGTAGTTCACGCCTGGCAGCGTTTTCAAACCGTATTCGCCCTTTTCTGGGTCGCCGCCGAGAGCCAAATACGCTCTGTTGTCCTTGCGCAGCGCCGACACGTCGGTCGTGCTGTCGAGCAGGTCCCCGAAGGCGATCGCGTCCGCTGGGCACGTCTGTTGGCAGGCTGACTTCAAGACGTTGCCGGGTTTGCCGATGGGAATGCCGTTGACCTTGGCGCGATGCTTGGCGTCCCGCACGCGTTGGTAGCAGAACGTGCACTTTTCCATGACGCCGCGCGTCCGGACGGTGACGTCAGGGTTGAGCGCCCGCGGGTTCCTGTCCTGGGGCCGCTCGCCCATGGTGTTCCACTTGTGCGTCCACCAGTTGAAGCGGCGGATCTTGTAGGGGCAGGCGTTGGCGCAATACCGCGTGCCGATGCAGCGGTTGTAGGTCATCGCGTTGACGCCCTCAGGATCATGCGTCGTCGCGAACACCGGACAAACGGCCTCGCACGGCGCGTGCTGACAGTGCTGGCAGAGCATCGGTTGGAGCGATACTTCCGGCGTGTCGGGCGAGCCGTAGAAATAGCGGTCGATTTTGATCCAGTGCATCTCGCGGCCGAACTTCACTTGCTCGCGCCCGACCTGCGGTACGTTGTTCTCCGAAGAGCAGGCGACGAAGCAAGCTTGACAGCCGGTGCAACGCGACAGGTCGATCGACATGCCCCACCGGTGCTCGGCCTTCGGCAACTCCGGGTAGATGTTCGGCACGTCGTCGAGGTTCTTCGGCTTGTTGGCGCCGGCGATGGCCGCCTCGAGCGATACCTTCTTGATGATGTCCTTGCGGTTGGCGATGTCGTTGTGCTTTTGCAGCTGCGCCATCTGGAAGACGCCGCCTGTCGCGGTCAACTTCACCGACTGGCCGGCAACGACGGGCGCGCCGGTGATCAAGTCCTGGCTCTTCGCGAAAGCGATGAGCGGGTTGACGCCGTTGCCGCCACCGACCGTGCCGCCGCCCTCGCCCAGCACGTGGCCGTTGCCGCGCGGCACGACAACGGCGTCGGGATGGAGGCCCGGAAGCGGGTAAAGCGACGCTTCGAAACTGCCGCCGGGGCCTTCGACCCTGACGACGTCGAATTTCTTGAAACCTAGCTTTGCCGCCGTCGTCGGGTTGAGCGCCACCCAGGTGTCCCAAGTGATGGTCGTCAACGTGTCGGCCGCTTCTTGGAGGACCGGCTTGTGCGCATGTTTGCCGTCACGTAGGCGAAAGTCGAGCGGCGCGAGCAAGCGCAAGCCGCCGCGGCCGGTGTCCACGTACTTCAGGCTTCCGGCGAGACCGGAGCTCAATCCGCTCACCGATTGGGTCGCGGGCTGGCCCGCGAAGCCTTGACGCACGACCATGTCGAAGAAGAGGTCGTGGTCGCCGGCGGTGCCAGAGAGCTGCTGCACGGCGACCCACTTCGCCTTCAAATAGGCGCGGTAGTCTTCGTAGCCGAGCGGCTTTTTCATCGTCGCGGCCAGCCACATGAGGATTTCCTCGGCTTGGCGGCTGTTCGTCGTCGTGCGCACGGCCGGTTGGCGCATCGACCAAAGACCGGCAACCGCCTGCTCGTCGCCCCACGATTCGAGGTAGTGGCTCGCCGGCAAAGCGTAAGTGGCGAGCTGGTCGACCTCGTTCGGGAAATCTTGGATCGAGACGACCGTCGGAATCTTTTTCAGGAGATCCGCGACGCCCCACGACTGAGGCAAAGTGAACACCGGGTTGCAGTCGATGACGAA